>CAXSFF010000317.1:0-5035 GCA_964236035.1 uncultured Acetobacteraceae bacterium | reverse complement strand
CTGCTGGCTTCTTCTCCGCAGCTTTCGCCTTCGCCGGCGCAGCCTTCGCTCCTGCCGTCTTGGTCGCGGCCCGCACCGCCATCGCCTGTGTGCGGGCTGCAGACTTGATGCTGTCTTCGGTCATTGCCTGTATTTCCCTTTGGCCGTTACCAACGGCGGTGTGTGACGAACGGTGGCCTGCACCGCCAGTTCCGTGCATGAGACAAGAACCGGGATGCCGGTGCTTGGAAGCTCCGGTGCCTGGTTGCTTTGCCGGCTACGCTGGCCTCACGCCTTGATCGGTCCATCGACCGTCCTTCCATGCGCCGGGCATCCAGTCCCGATTTGCGAATCGGATGCGGCGGCTGCCTTCCCGCTATCGGTGATTCTTCGACTTCATGTCAATAAAAAGAAACCGTTACTTGCGGTGTTCAGCAAGGCTTACCGAAACGAAAAAGCCGTCACCGGCAACCGCGTCCCCGCGGTCGTCGATGGCGGCTCATGCGAAGCGGCCCGGCCGTGCCGGACTCAGCCGGCGTGGCGATCCTTCAGCGGGACGAACGCGCGGTCTTCCGGCCCCGTGTAGTTCGCCGACGGACGGATGATCTTGTTGTCCACCCGCTGTTCCATGACATGCGCCGACCAGCCGGACGTGCGCGAGATGACGAACAGCGGCGTGAACATCGCCGTCGGCACGCCCATCACGTGATAGCTGACGGCGCTGAACCAATCGAGGTTGGCGAACATGCGCTTGGTGTCCGCCATCACCGCCTCGATCCGGTCGGCGACCGCAAACATCGCGGTCGTGCCAGCAGACTCCGAAAGGCTGCGCGCCACACCCTTGATCACCTGGTTGCGCGGATCACTGACCGTGTAGACGGGATGGCCGAAGCCGATCACCACCTCCTTCTCCGCGACCCGGCGGCGGATGTCGGCCTCCGCCGCGCCCGCGTCGGCGTAGCGCTGCTGCACCTCGAGCGCCACCTCGTTGGCGCCGCCGTGCTTCGGTCCCCGCAGCGCGCCGATGCCGCCGACGATCGCCGAGTACAGGTCCGACCCCGTCCCCGCCACCACCCGCGCGGCAAAGGTCGAGGCGTTGAACTCATGTTCGGCATACAGGTTGAGCGACGTGTGCATCGCCCGCACCCACGGCTCCGGCGCCGGCCGGCCGTGCAGCAGGTGCAGGAAGTGGCCGCCGATGCTGTCGTCGTCGGTCTCGACCTCGATGCGCCGGCCGGCATGCGACCAGTGGAACCAGTACAGCAGCATCGAGCCGAGGCTCGCCATCAGCCGGTCGGCGATGTCGCGCGCGCCGGCCGGGTTATGGTCCTCCTTCTCCGGCAGCACGCAGCCGAGCGCCGAGACGGCGGTGCGCATCACGTCCATCGGGTGGGTGTTGGCGGGCAGCGCCTCCAGCACCGCGCGCACGCTGGCGGGCACGCCCCGCATCGCGCGCAGCTTTTCTTTGTAGCCGCGCAGCTGCGCCTCGTCCGGCAGCGTGCCATGCACCAGCAGGTGGGCGATCTCCTCGAACTCGCAGCGCTCGGCGATGTCGAGGATGTCGTAGCCGCGGTAGTGCAGGTCGTTGCCGCTGCGCCCCACGCTGCACAGCGCCGTGTTCCCCGCGGGAACGCCGGACAGGGCGACGGACTTCTTGGGCTTCGGAGCGTTCGTTTGGGCTTCGGACATGATAAGTTTCTCCCCTCAGAAGATTCCAGGCTTGCTGTCGAGCAGCGCGCCCGCCGGCAACGCCACGTTCAACCGGTGCAACTCGCCCGCCGGCAGGTTCAGCACGTCCTGCGCCGCCTCCAGGAAGCGGTTGGCCTCGCGCTCGGCGATGACGCCCTCGGTCATGGTGCGGAACTTGTGGATGTAGTCGTCGCGCCCGAACGGGCGGGCGCCATGCGGGTGGGCGTTGGCGATCGCCATCTCGTCGGTGACGGTGCGGCCGTCCTTCAGCACGATGTCGACGCGGGCGCCGAACGCCAGCTCGTCCGGGTCCTGCGAATGGTAGCGCCGGGTCCACTCGGAGTCCTCCTGGGTCTCCACCTTGTGCCACAGGTCCACGGTGTCGCGGCGGCCGGCGCGCTTGGGGGCGTAGCTGTCCTCGTGGTGCCAAACGCCATCCTGCAATGCCACGGCGAAGATGTACATGATCGAGTGGTCGAGCGTCTCGCGGCTCGCCTTCGGGTCCATCTTCTGCGGGTCGTTGGCCCCCGTGCCGATGACGTAGTGCGTGTGGTGCGAGGTGTGGATGACGACCTTCTCGATCTGGCGCAGGTCGCCCACCTGCTCGCGCATGCGGAACGCCAGGTCGATTAGCGCCTGGCTCTGGTACTCCGCCGAGTGCTCCTTGGTGAAGCTGTCCATGATGGCGCGCTTCGGCTCCTTCGGCCCCGGCAACGGCACCTCGTAGCGCGCGTCCTTGCCGTCCAGCATCCAGGCGATCACGCTGTCCTCGCCCTCGTAGACGGGGCTTGGCGCGCCCTCGCCGCGCATCGCCCGGTCCACCGCCTCGATGGCGAGCTTGCCGGAATGCGCCGGCGCGAACGCCTTCCAGGAGCTGATCTCGCCCTTGCGCGACTGCCGGGTGGTGAAGCTCACGTGCACCGCCTGCTGCACTGCCTGGAAGATCACGTCGGCCTTCAGCCCGAGCAGGGTGCCGATGCCGGCCGCCTGCGCCGGGCACAGGTGGGCGATGTGGTCGATCTTGTGCTCGTGCAGGCAGATCGCGCGCACCAGGTCGATCTGGATTTCGTATCCCGTGGCGAGGCCGCGGATCAGGTCGGCGCCGGAACGCTCCAGCGTCTGCGCCACCGCCAGGATCGGCGGGATGTTGTCGCCGGGGTGCGAGTAGTCGGCGGCGAGGAAGGTGTCGTGCATGTCCAGCTCGCGCACGGCGGTGCCGTTGGCCCAGGCCGCCCATTCTGGGCTGAAGCGCTTGTTGGCTGGCACGCCGAACACGGTGGCGCCGGCCTTGCGCGGATGGCCCAGCGCCATGCCGCGGGCGGAAATCGGCGCGCGGCGGTTGACGGAGGCGACCGCCACGGCGGCGTTGTCGATGATGCGGTTGACGATCATGCCCGCCACGTCGGGCGGCACCTTGACCTTGTCGGCGGCGACGGCGGCGATCTTCCACGCCAGCTGGTCGTCGCGCTTGAGCGCCGCCTTGGACGGATGGACATGGACTTCGTGCGTGATCATGGATCGGCTCCCGGCAATCGCCTTTGAACAGGCGTGAGTGCTTCCTAGGAGTGACCACCGCAACGGGCAAGCCGCCCCCTTCATCGCCAACCCGGGGTTGAAGGGTTGCGGCGGCAGTATGACATCACTGTCATCCCGCAAGGTCGCGCCCGGCCGCGACAACCGCTATGCTGCCCGTCACCCTGTTTGGAGCCGCTGCGCCATGCCCGATGCCAATGTCCCGCTGCGCTGGCAACCGGACCGCTCGCCCAAGTCGCCACCCTGGCCGGACCCGCCGTTCACCACGGCGCTGTTGCGCGGGCTGCGCGGGCTGTGCCCCGCCTGCGGGCAGACCCACCTGTTCCAGGGCTACCTGCGGGTGGTGCCGCGGTGCCTCGCCTGCTCGGCCCCGCTGGGCGAGGTGCGCGCCGACGACGCGCCGCCGTACTTCACCATCTTCATCGTGGGCCATATCGTCGTCGGCCTGATGTTCACCGTCGAGCGCGCCTACGAGCCGCCCTATTGGATGCAGGCGGCGATCTGGCTGCCCGTCACCACCCTGCTGTGCCTGGGGCTGCTGCGCCCGATCAAGGGCGCCACCGTCGGGCTGATGCTGAAGCTCGGCATGATGAAGCCGGCCGACGAGTGACGCTCCCCGAAGCCGTGCTGCCCGTCGCAGGGGCCTTGCCACGCGACCGCATCGACCGGGTCATGCTGGACGGCGAGGCGCTGACCCGGCTGTCGCCGATCCAGGAGGCCGACCGCGCGCAGGCGACGTCCGACCTGGCCGCCGAGAGCCGCTTCGCCCTGGCCGGGCATCCCGGGCCCTACGTGCTGCACCTGTCGATCCAGGAAGGCCGCCTGGTGTTCGACGTGCGCAACGCCGACGAGGCGCCGCTGACCGCCGTGGTGCTGGCGCTGGGACCGTTCCGCGGCCTGCTGAAGGACTACCAGATGCTGGTGGACAGCCACATCCTTGCCGTCGAGGAGGGGCGCGAGGCGCGCATCCAAGCGATCGACATGGGCCGCCGCGGGCTGCATAACGAGGGCGCCACGCTGATGATCGAGCGCCTCGAAGGCAAGGTCACCATCGATTTCGAGACGGCGCGCCGGCTGTTCACCCTGGTCTGCGTGCTGCACCAAAGGATTTGATCCGTGCGTATCGACGGTGTCGCCTATCGCTGCGTCTGGCTCGACCCGGATGGCTGGTCCGTGCGGATCATCGACCAGACCCGCCTGCCCTGGGCGCTCGAAACCATCCAACTGACCGACGTGGCGCAGGCCGCGCATGCCATCCGCGCCATGCAGATCCGCGGCGCCCCGCTGATCGGCGCCGTCGCCGCCTATGGCATGGCGCTCGCCGTCCGCGCCGACCCGGCGAGCGACGCGATGGAGCAGGCGGCGGAACAGCTGAACGCCACCCGCCCGACCGCCGTCAACCTGCGCTGGGCGACGGCGCGCATGCTGACCCGGCTGCGCAACACCGCCGCGTCCGAGCGCGCGGTGGCCGCCTATGAAGAGGCCGCGCAGATCGCCGACGAGGACGTGGCGCAGAACCAGGCCATCGGCCGGCACGGCGCCGGGTTGATCGAGGACGTGCACGCGCGTACGGGCCGCTCCGTGCGGGTGCTGACGCATTGCAACGCCGGCTGGCTGGCGACGGTCGACTGGGGCACCGCGCTGGCGCCGATCTATGCGGCGTTCGAGGCCAAGGTCCCCGTGGAGGTCTGGGTCGACGAGACCCGGCCGCGCAACCAGGGCGCGTTCCTCACCGCCTGGGAGCTGGGCCGCCATGGCGTGCCGCACACGGTCATCGCCGACAACGCCGGCGGCCATCTGATGCAGCGCGGCGACGTCGACCTGGTCATCGTCG
>CAXSFF010000316.1:0-5041 GCA_964236035.1 uncultured Acetobacteraceae bacterium | reverse complement strand
GCCGACCAGGCCGACGAGCTGCAGGACGCGGCGATGCAGCGCCACCTGTTCACTCTGCTGGAGGGCACGGATGCCAGGCCCGAGGGCGGCCGGTTCCCGATCAAGTACGCCTCCGTCTACAAGGTGCATCAGAGGGTGGCGCAGCGTTTCGTCGGCGGCCGGCTGATCCTGGCCGGCGACGCGGCGCACGTGAACAACCCGCTCGGCGGCCTCGGTCTCAACGGCAGCGTGCACGATGCCGTGAACGTGGCGGCCAAGCTGGTGCAGATCTACCATGACGGCGCCGGCCACGACGGGCTGCTCGACCTGTACGACCGCCAGCGCCGGCCGATCAACGTCCGTGCGGTGCAGGCCATGAGCATCCGCAACAAGCGCCTGCTGGAGGAGAAGGACCCGGCCGTGCGGCGCGAGCGGCTGGAGGAGCAGCGTGCCCTGGCAAGCGATCCATTGCGTGCCAAGGCTCACCTGATGAATACTTCCATGATAAACTCGGTGCGTGAGGCGGCCTCGATCACCTAAGCTCGTCCACGCCTATCCATAGGGAGAAGAATCATGCCGGATGATCACGCCCACGCCGCCGTCTCGGCCGAGACCCAGGCGGTGCGGCAGGAATACTACGACCGCATCGACCGCCAGGCGATGGCCCCGCTGTGGGAGCGCATGAAGGGTCTGGTGCCGACCGAGCCGAGCCCGAAATCCGAGCCCTACCTGTGGCAGTTCGACGCCATCCGCCCGACCCTGATGGAGGCCGGCGACCTGCTGACCGCCGAGGAGGCTGAACGCCGCGTGCTCGTGCTGGAGAACCCGGCGTTCAAAGGCAAGTCGCGTGCTACCACCACGCTGTACGCCGGCGTGCAGCTTGTCCTGCCGGGCGAGGTGGCCGCGGCGCACCGCCACACCGCCTCCGCGCTGCGCTTCGTGCTGGAGAGCAAGGGCGGCCACACCTCGGTCGGCGGCGAGCGCACGGTGATGCTGCCGGGCGACTTCGTGATCACGCCGTCCTGGGCCTGGCACGACCATGGCAACTACAGCGACGCGCCGATCCTGTGGATGGACATCCTCGACCTGCCGATGGTGAACTTCTTCGAGGGCGGCTTTTCGCAGCACCACAACGAGCTGGAGCAGGAAGTCACCCGCCCGGAGAACGATGCGCTGTCGCGGTTCGGCGCCGGCATGCTGCCGATCGAGGTGGCGCCGCCGTATGGCCAGACCTCGCCGATCTTCAACTACCCGTATGTCCGTGCCCGCGCGGCGCTGGCGGCGGTGGCGTCGGCTGGCGACCTCGATCCGCATTGGGGCGCCACGCTGAAATACGCCAACCCGCTGGACGGCGGCTGGGCGATGCCGACCATCGCGTCGTGGATGATGCACCTGCCGACGGGCACGGGCACGGCGCCGCTGCGCTCGACCGACGGGCTGATCGTGGCATGCGCGGAGGGCCACGGCACCGCCAGGATCGGCGACAAGCGCATCAGCTTCGGCCCGCGCGACATCTTCACGGTGCCGAACTGGACCTGGCGCTCGTTCGAGGCCAGCGACGATTGCTTCCTGTTCTGCTCGTCCGACCGGGTGGCGCAGGAGAAGCTCGGCCTGTGGCGCGAGGAGCGCCAGTCGGCGTAGCTCCCGCCCGACCGTCGCAGGCATGCCCACCGTGCTTCGTGTCTAACTCTTCTCCTCACCCCTTGCGGGAGGGGCTGGGGGAGGGGTGCCGCGCGGCAAACATCGCGTTGTGGCCACCCCTCCTCCCGCAAGGGGAGGAGGGGCAGTGCAGCGGTCAACGTTCGATGCCGTTAAGGTAATGAGACCTCTGGATGTGCTGATGGCGGCGTGGCGGCGGTTTCATGGCTGAACTCACGACCGAGCAGTTCGCGGCGGCTGTCGCTCGCGGCGCAGCCCATATGCGTGGGCCACGGGCCGAAAGCGCGCATTACGATGCCGACCGCAACCGCGTCATCGTTCGCCTGACAACCGGGGTGGAGATCGGGTTTGCGCCGGGTCGCACGGAGGGCTTGGCGCGGGCGTGCGTGGATGACCTCAAAGTCATCGAGGTGCAGGCCTTCGGTCTTGGCATTCATTTTCCGGCGCTTGATGCCGACCTTTATGTCCCGGCGCTTCTGAAGCGTGTGTTGGGTTCCAAAAGCTGGATGGCTGCTCAGCTCGCACTCAAAGGCGAATGGCACGAGCCTTCCAAGGCTGTCGGATCGGCGGATCGTGTCAAGCGCGTCGGTCGGCCGCAAAAAGCAGCTGGAGTTGGCGACGGATAGCCTTCATCGCCCATCTGCCAGTTCGGTGGCGCTCCTGGTATGCTTTGTGCAGAGCCGATGGTGAACCTCCGGGCTGCCCTTCCATGATCGTACGCCTCCTCTCCCTGATGATCCTGGCCGCCTTGACCGCCGGACCTCATGGCGCGTCCGCCCAACCCGTGACCACGATCCGGCTCGCTTCGGCGCAGAACTCGCTGGGGTCGCTCGCCATCGTCATGGCGCAGCAGCTCGGCTACTTCCAGCAGGCCGGCATCGCCATCCAGGTCATCGACTTCACCGGCGGTGCGCCGGCCGTGCAGGCGCTCGCCTCCGGCAGCGTCGAGGCCTGCATCTGCGCCGCCGACCACGCCGTGCGGCTGCGCAGCCGCGGGCTGCCCGGCCTAGTGCTGGTGGCGTTGACCGAGCGACACGGCTACGGCTTGGTCGCACTGGCCAACAGCCCGTACACCGACCTCGCCAGCCTGAAGGGGCATCCCGTCGGCATCACCTCGCCGGGCAGCCTGACCGACAACACGCTGCGCTACTTCATTACGGAGCTGAAGCTCGATCCCGACACCGACTTCGAGCTGATCGGCGCCGGCACCGGCGGCGCGATGCGCGCGGCGATCCAGGGCGGCTCGGTGGCGGCCGGCATGCTCACCACCCCCGACGTGCAGGCGGCGCTGGCCGACGGGCGCTTCAAGCTGGTGCAGGATTTCCGCACCCTGCAATACCCGGCGCTGGACGTGCTGGCCATGCAGGGCTGGATGAGCGCGCACCCGGACGCCGCGCGCGCCTTCGCCGGCGCCGTGGTGCATGCCGAGCAGACCATCCAGACCGACCCGGCCGCCGTCGCCGCCGGGCTGGCGGAGATGTTCCCCAAGCTCGACCCGGCGCTGCGCGGCGTCCTTGCCGAGGAGGCGCCGAAGCTGCTGGCGAGCGACGGGGTGATGGCGCCGGGCGGCTACCAATTGATGCTGAAGATGTTGCAGGTCAGCGACCCCACCCTATCCGCCGTGCCGTACGCCACCATCACCGACCTCGCCATCCTGCCGCCGCGCTGATGTCCGACGCGGCCATCGACCGCCCGGCGCTGGCCGCCATCCAGCGCCGGCGCTTCGGCGTGTTCGGCCAGCAGGTGCTGCTGTTGTTGGCGCTGCTGGCGGCGTGGGAGATCGCCGGCGCCTGGCTGGTGGACCCGTTCTGGTCCAGCCGCCCGAGCTGGATCGCGTTGCGCCTGTGGCAGATGGCGTGGGGCGGCCAACTCGTGCGCCATGCCGCCACCACGATGCAGGAGGCGGGTCTCGGTCTCGGCCTCGGGGCCTTGATCGGCACCGCGCTCGGCCTGCTGATGGCGCGCTACACGGGGGCGGCGCGGGTGGCGGAGCCGCTGTTCATGGGGCTGTACAGCCTGCCGCGGGTGTCGCTGGCGCCGCTGTTCGTGCTGTGGTTTGGCATCGGCCTGCTGTCCAAGGTGATGATGAGCTTCTCCATGGTGGTGTTCATCTTCGTGCTCAACGTGCTGGAGGGCATCCGCTCGCTGGAGCAGGACCCGATCGACCTGATGCGCTCGATGCGGGCGAGCCAGGGCTATATCGCCCGCCGGGTGCTGCTGCCGGCGGTGACGCCGTGGATCGTCGCGGCGCTACGCATCGGCGTCGGCCTGTCGCTGATCGGCGCCGTGGTCGGCGAGCTGATCGGCTCCAACCGTGGGCTGGGCTGGTACATCGAGCGGTCCGCCGGGCAGCTAGACACCACGGGCGTGTTCACGGGCATCGTCATCCTGCTGGCTATCGCCATGGCGGCCAACCAGTCGGTGGTGCTGCTGGAACGCCGGTTGACGAGGTGGCGGCGATGAGCGCCGTCGGCCGGCTGCGCATCGACGCTCTCTCGGTCGCGTTCCCCGGCAGCGCCGCGCCCGTGATCGACCGGCTGTCGCTGTCGGTGGCGCCGGGCGAGTTCGTCGCCATCGTCGGCCCCAGCGGCTGCGGCAAATCCACCTTGCTGAAGGTCGCCTGCGGCCTGATCGCCGCCAGGTCCGGCACGGTATGGATCGACGATGCCCGCGTCACGGGGCCGCCGCCGAAGGTCGGCTTCATGTTCCAGCGCGACACCCTGCTGCCGTGGGAGACGGTCGCCGGCAACGTCGCCGTCGCCTGCGAGCTGGCCGGGCTGAAGCGGGCGGAGCGGCCGGCGCGCATCGCGGCCCTGCTCGACCTGGTGCGTCTCGCCGGGTTCGAGCGCCACTACCCGGCAGCGCTGTCCGGCGGCATGCGGCAGCGGGTGTCGCTCGCCCGCCTGCTGGCGTACGAGCCTGACCTGTATCTGATGGACGAGCCGTTCGGCGCGCTGGACTCGCAGACCAAGATCATCATGGGGCGCGAGCTGCTGCGCATCTGGGAGGCCAGGCGGCGCAGCATCGTGTTCGTCACCCATGACATCGAGGAGGCCGTCACCCTGGCCGATCGCGTGGTGGTGATGGGCGCGCGGCCCGGCCGCATCGTCGCCGAGCACGCCGTCGGCTTCGCCCGCCCCCGCGACGGCCGCGCCCTGCGCACCGACCCGCAGTTCGCCGCGCTGTGCCAGACCATCTGGACCGACCTGGCGCTACCCGACTGAACCTTTGGAGACCTGCGATGAACATCCGCGTCGGCGCGCATCCGTCCAACCTCACCCTCACCGCGCTGACGCATCACGCGCCGCTGCAGCAGGGCCTGCGCGACGCCGGGCTGGACCCGGCGTTCGTCTGGTATCCGAACGGCGCCATGATGCACGGCCTGGCGGCGAGCGGCGAGGTC
>CAXSFF010000315.1:0-5050 GCA_964236035.1 uncultured Acetobacteraceae bacterium | reverse complement strand
GGGGTTGCCAGTCACACGCGATTTCGGGAGCGCGCCGCGCTGGACCGCGGCAGCTCCCGGCCTTTACAGCGGGGGCGGCAAAGGGTGAGTGTCGGGCGTCCCCCCGCGAGGTCCGCCATGCAGTTCGATTGCAGCAAGATATCGTCCAACAACTGCTACAAGCTGATCGCCTCCACCGTGGTGCCGCGGCCGATCGCCTGGGTGGTGACGCAGGCGGCGGACGGCGTGCTCAACGCGGCGCCGTACTCGTTCTTCAACGCCGTCTCCGGCGAGCCGCCGATCGTGGCGCTCGGCGTCGGAGGCCGGACGGAGGGCGGTCCCAAGGACACCAACGGCAACATCCGCCGCTCCGGCCAGTTCGTGGTGAACCTGGTCAGCGACGAGCTGGCGCAGGCGATGAACATGACGGCGGTCGAGTTCGACGCGGACGTGGACGAGATCGCGGAGGCGGGGCTGACCACGGCGCCCTCGGTGCTGGTCGGGCCGCCGCGGATCGCCGAGAGCCCGGTGGCGCTGGAGTGCGAGGTGTTCCAGATCGTGGCCCTGCCCAACGACCGCGACATCATCCTGGGTCGGGTGCTGATGGTGCACGTGCGCGATGACTGCGTGCTGGACGCGGCCCGCTGCTACATCGACACCCCGAAACTCGGGCTGGTGGGGCGCATGCACGGCGGCGGCTGGTACGCCCGCACCACCGACCGTTTCGAGATGCCCCGCATCCCGCTGGCGGCCGTGCGCAAGGCGGCGGAGTAGCCGAACAGAGAGTTGCGTTGCCGTCTGCTTGAAACAGCCCATTGAGCGGGTAGTGCTTGCGAAGTGTCAGGGAGCGAGTCCGCCATCCAAATCGCCGGTTTTCAGGCCATGCGAAAAGAATGACGGTTCAAGTCAAATAACTGATTGAAAATAATATGCCTGCCCGCCGCCGGACTCGAACCGGCACGCCTTGCGGCTTCGGATTTTAAGTCCGCTGCGTCTACCATTTCGCCAGGCGGGCGTAGGCCTAAATCATCGTAACCAAGAGTTCTTAGAGGGCGTCGCTAGGCCCTTGCGACATACGCCAAGGAATGCGCAAGGACAAATTCTCGTAACCCGATCAGGCGATGACGTCGCTCAAGTCCCTTCGTGGCATCCTGCCATAGTCCCGGACGCCCCGCAGCCACCAAGCGGACTTGGCACTCCTTACCCCGATGCCACCGCCTTGGCGATATCCAGCGCGCGCCGCAGCAAGGCGTCGCTCGCCTCCGGGGTGCGGAACGCGCTGTGCGCCGACAACGTCACGTTCTCCAGCGTCGTCAGCGCGTGGCCCGGCGGCAGCGGCTCCGTCGCGAACACGTCCAGCGCCGCATGCGCCAGATGCCCGGACCGCAGGCCGTGCAGCAGCGCCGCCTCGTCCACCAGCGCGCCGCGCGCCGTGTTGACCAGGATCGCGCCGGGCCGCAGCCGCGCCAACGCCGCGGCGTCCACGATCCCGCGGGTCGCATCCGTCAGCAGCAGGTGCAGCGACAGCACGTCGCTGCGGTCCAGCAAGGCGTCCATGGCGACGAACTCGACCACCGGGTCGGACTTCGGCATGCGGTTATAGGCGATCACCCGCATGCCGATGCCGGCCGCGATGCGCGCCATCTCGGCGCCGACGCCGCCATATCCTAGCAGGCCCAGCGTCTTGCCGCGCAGTTGCATCCCCTCGGTGCGCAGCCAGTTCCCGGCGCGCAGCCCACGGTCCATCGCCGCCAGGCCGCGCGCGGCGGCCCACAGCAGCGCCATGGCGTGCTCGGCGACGGCGGTGTCGCCGTAGCCCTTGATGGTGTGCACGGCGATGCCGCACTCCGCCAGTTCCTCCGGGTCCATGTAGCTGCGGGCGCCGGTGCCGAGAAAGATGACGTGCCTCAGCGCCGGGCACTGGCGCAACGCTGCCGTCGGCAGGGCGGTGTGGTCGTCCAGCACGAAGCCGTAGCCGGCCAGCCGCCGGGCCAGCAACTCCGGCGGCACGTCGGGTTCGCGGTTGACATCGATCGCCGGGTCGCCCGGTTGCCGCATGCGGGCGAACACGGCGGCGAGTTCGTCGCCGGCGTCCAGGAACAGCCCCTTCATCGCACCGCCTCCCTGCCCCGCCTTCATGCCCGAAACAAAACCGGAACTGTTAACGGCTGGAACATTGACGGGCCGCCGCCGCATCGTCTACGGCATCGGCATCATGCAGCCAGGCGGGACCGGCCATTAACGTGCTGCGCCGGCCTGCGCCCCTGCCGCCGATGCCGCTGGCCCCGCGACGCCGGCGGCTCGGCTGGCGGCTTTTCCGGCTGGCGACGATCGCCGCGATCTGGGGCGGCGTGGCGATGGCCGTCGTGCTGGTCTGGTTCGCACGCGACCTGCCGCGTCCGGAGGCGGCGCTCGATGCCGCCCGCCGCCCCGGGCTGACGCTGGAGGACCGCACCGGCAAGAGCTTCGCCACTTTCGGCGACGTGGTCGGCGACCCGCTGCGGCTGTCGGAGCTGCCGCGCTATCTGCCGGAAGCCGCCGTCAGCATCGAGGACCGGCGCTTCTGGAGCCACCCCGGCATCGACCTGCTCGGCATGTTGCGCGCGGTGACGGTGGACCTGCGCGCCGGCCGGCTGGTGCAGGGCGGCTCGACGCTGACCCAGCAGGTGGCGAAGAACCTGTTCCTCACCAACGCGCGCACCTTCCGCCGCAAGGTGCAGGAGCTGATGCTGACGTTGTGGCTGGAGCACAGCTTCACCAAGCGCGAAATCCTGGAGATCTGGCTCAACCGCGTCTACCTGGGCAGCGGCACCTGGGGCGTGGACGCGGCGGCGCGGATGTATTTCGGCGTCTCGGCGCGGCGGCTCAACCTGTGGCAAAGCGCAGTACTGGCCGGCATCCCGCGCGCGCCGTCGCGGCTTAACCCGCGCGCCGACCCGGCCGCCGCCGCCAACCGCGGGCGCGAGGTGCTGGCCGCGATGGCGCAGACGGGCGCGATCTCGGAGGCGGAGGCGCAGGCCGCCTCGGCGCAGATCGCGTTCCCGCCCGCCGGCGGCGCTGCCGCCGGGTGGTTCGCCGACTGGGCATCGGAACAGGCGCAGACGCTGCTGCCGCCCGGCGCCGACGCCGTGGTGCGCACCACGCTGGACCCGCGGCTGCAGGCGGCGGCGGAGCAGCGGCTGGCGGCCGTGCTCGCCGGGCCGGGTGCGGCGGCGAACGTGTCGCAGGGCGCGGTCGTGGCGATCGACGTCGGCACGGGCGCGGTGCGGGCGATGGTGGGCGGGCGCGACTACCGCCAAGGCCCGTTCAATCGCGCCGTGCTGGCCCGGCGGCAGCCCGGGTCATCGTTCAAGGCCTTCGTGTGGCTGGCAGCATTGGAGAAGGGCGCCACCCCGGATGACACCGTGCTGGACGCGCCGATCCACCTCGGCGGCTACAGCCCGAGCAACTTCGAGGGCGGCTTCCGCGGCGACGTCACCCTGGAGGAGGCGCTGGCGCAGTCGCTCAACACGGCGTCGGTGCGGTTGCTGTTGCAGGCCGGCGGCCCGCGCGCCGTGGCGGCGGTTGCGCGCCGCCTGGGCATCATGGACCCGTTGCCGGACAACGCCTCGCTGGCGCTGGGCACGGGGGAGGTCGGCGTGCTGGAGATGGCGGCGGCGTATGCCAGCCTGTTCAATGGCGGCTATGCGGTGACCCCGACGGGGATCGAGGGCATGACCGCCGACCGCGCCGCCGTGTCCGTCCCGCACCCGGCGGCGGTGCGGGTGGTCGCCAACGAGCAGGCGGGGATGATGGTGCGGATGCTGGCCGCCGTGGTATCGCGCGGCAGCGGGCGGGCGGCGGCGGTGCCGGGCCGCGTGGTGGCGGGCAAGACGGGCACCACCCAGGACTACCGCGACGCCTGGTTCATCGGCGCCGTCGGCAGCACGGTGATCGCCGTCTGGCTGGGCAACGACGACAACCGTCCGATGAAGGGCGTGACCGGCGGCAGCCTGCCGGCCCGGCTATTCCACGACATCGCCGTGGAGGTGAGGTGATGGCTAGCGCAGGCCAAGCATCGCGAACAGCCGGGTGCTGGGCGGCCAGGCGTTCATCACGGTGCCGCGTTCGATGATCGCCAGCGCCACGATGGCCGCGACCAGCGCCAGGCTGCCGGCCCAGGCGGCGATCAGTCCCCACGGCCGCTGCCGCCGGGCCCAGCTGCCGGGGGGCGCCGGCTCGATGACGGGCCAGGGCGAGATGACGAACGCCGGGTCGATGGCTGGGAAGCTGGGCGTCGCGGGCAACGGGGGCGGCACGGCTGGCGCTGGCATGACGGGTGGCGCCGGGCGCGGCATCGGAGGCAGCACCGGCGGCGGCGCTGGCGCCCATTTCACCCCGCATTGGGCGCATTGCACCTTGCGGCCGGCGGCGACGGTCTGGTCCGGCACGTTGTAGACCGTCTCACAGGAAGGGCATTGTATCCGCATGGCCCCTTTCTGCGCAGGGTGCGGCGCGATGGCAACAGCCGCCGCCGGCCGTTGCGCAAGCGCCTGGATGCGGACTCGGAACAGGTGCCAAGATGACCCGCGGCGGGAAGGGAAACCCATGATCAGGCTCGAAGGCGTCGGCTTGAGCTACGGCGGCGCCGCTTCCGTCCTGCGCGACATCAGCTTCTCGGTGGCGGCAGGCGGCTTCCGCTGGCTGCTCGGCCCGTCCGGCGCCGGCAAGTCGAGCTTGTTGCGGCTGCTGTACCTCGCCCAGCGGCCGTCGGAGGGGCGGGTGTTTGTGCTGGGGCAGGAGATCGGCGCCGCCACCCGGCGCGAGCTGCCGCCGCTGCGCCGGCAGATCGGCGTGGTGTTCCAGGATTTCCGCCTGATGCCGCATCTGTCGGCGTTCGACAACGTGGCGCTGCCGTTGCGGCTGGCCGGACGCCCGGAGGGGCAGATCCATGCCGACGTGACCGAGATGATGCGCTGGGTCGGGCTGCAGCGCCGCGCCGCCGCCCGCCCGGCCGAGCTGTCGGGCGGCGAGCAGCAGCGGGTCGCCATCGCCCGCGCCGTGGTCGGCCGCCCCAGCCTGCTGCTGGCCG
>CAXSFF010000314.1:0-5061 GCA_964236035.1 uncultured Acetobacteraceae bacterium | reverse complement strand
CCCAGCGTGACGCTGTCGCCTGGGGATCGGTGTCCACGATAACGGTGGGCAACCCGGCTGCGTGCGCCGCTGTGCCAAGGTGTATGGCGAGCGTAGTCTTTCCAGCTCCGCCTTTTTGGCTGATAACCGCAATGGTTAGCACGTTACCTCGTAACCTTGGTTGCGTGCTAGCACGCTAGAAAGGGTGACACAGAGTTGCAATAGCCTTCTCCGGCACGGATGACTCTCCGTCAGGCACAAACCCAGCCGCACTTGGTCATTCTTTATGCAGCACCTCGTGCTATACTCGATTGCGTGAGGGTGTTCATGGTTCCACAGATTGCGAAGCTCTTGCGCAAGGAACGTCTTTCGGATGCCACGCTGTGTAAACCTGCTCGGGAGGTCGTGGCAGGGATCCTCGGCGCCGGAGAAGCAGATCTTGGCGGCGGGCTGTTCAAGAAGCGCCTGGCGCGGCTGGGAGGCGGCAAGAGCGGCGGCTTTCGTGCGATTGTCGCCTATCGACCGCCGCGCGTGGATCGGGTTCTGGTGGCCTACGCCTTCGCGAAGAACGCAGCCTCGACTCTCACGCCGCAAGGCCACGAGGCACTGAGCAAAGTAGCTCAGTCGTTTGTCGCTGCGAATGATGAACAACTGGCGGAGCTGCTGGCTTCAGGTGACGTAAGCGAGGTGACATGTGATGCCAACGACGAAGGCTAAAACTTCAAAGCGCATGGGAATGACTGCTGTCGAGGACGATGTGCTCGCGACCGCTCACGGTCTTGCGGCGGCGCTACACCACGTCGGGGCGCTTGATGTGATGGATATGCGCGACATGGATAGGCTGTGCCTGCCCCCGCGGCCAGATTATGGCGGCCCGGAGATCAAGCGGATCAGGACCGCAACGCGGATGAGCCAGCCGGTCTTCGCCCGGCTGCTCGGCGTCGGTAAGTCGGCCGTCGCCCAGTGGGAACGCGGGGTAAAGCGCCCCTCCGGGCCGGCTCTGCGCCTGCTGGAAGTGCTCGACCCCGACAAGCCAGATAGCCCGGTCGTTCAGGTGAGGCGGAGCATCGAGAAGGTTGCCTAGTTGGAAAGCTGGGGAGGGGCTGTCCCACTTACAGGACCGTCTCGGCATGGGCCAACAATCGCCGCACCTGCGCTGCCGACCAATGCTCTTTGCCGGCCGGGGTGAGCACGCCATGCCCATGCAGCGCCGTCGCGATTGCTCTCAAACTACTCGCCCCTGCGGCCTGCACCTGGTGCGCTACGGCGAGCATGTTAGTTCCAGCCTAGCTGCTTTAGCCGTTGACGACGATCCTGCCTGTCAGGCTGTTTTGGAGGTGAACAGCCGGGGAGGTCATCGTGAGCAATCGGCGAGCAGATTCAAGAAACGAGGGCATCGACCTGCTACGCGGGGTGTCGATTCTGCTGGTCGTAATCCACCACACTATGCTGCGCATCCCACTACAAAAGACCAGTTTGGCAGCGATTTTCTCCGAGCGACTCCTAGGGGTGCTCGGCTACAACGGCTACGAGGCCGTGTTCGTGTTCTTTGTCATCTCAGGGTTCTTAATCACCAGTAATACCCTGCGACGATGGCCATCGCTGGGAAGGATTGAAACACGCGGCTTCTATGCCCGTCGCCTCGCTCGCATCGCGCCCTGCCTGCTCGTGCTGGTTGCCATTCTTTCCTTGTTCGATCTACTCCGAGTGCCCGACTTCATCATTCTGTGTCCCGACCAGTCGGTTGGATACGCCATCTTCTCGGCACTGAGCGTGCACCTTAACTGGTATGAGGGACATACCGGCTATCTGCCGGCAGGATGGGATGTACTCTGGTCGCTCTCGGTCGAGGAGCTATTCTATCTCTGCTTTCCGCTGATCTGCCTCCTGGCGCGGCGCCACATGATCATGCTTGTGGCTCCACTCTGCTTGTTGGCGCTGTCCCTGCCGCTAACCCGAGGTATCCTGGCCGGCAACGAGATATGGCAGGAGTAGGCTTATCTTCCCGGCATGGCCGCCATCGCGACCGGGGTGCTTGCCGCTCTGTGGGTTGGCAAGGCTAACCGGCCCTGGCCCGCGTGGGCAGTCTCGGCGCTCGGCTGTGTGGGCACGGCCTGCATCCTCGCAATCCTCGTCACTGAGGACCTAATCTGGCCGGTCCTCGGGCAAGCCACGATGCTAGTCCTGACCGGCGGCACTGCCCTCCTGCTTCTCGCCTTTCAATGGCGCTGGCTCGGGAGGTGGACGGCCAGGGGAGAACCGGCTGGATTCGGTCGTGCGGGCGTCTCAGTTACGAGATCTACCTCTCCCACGTCTTCGTGCTGTTTCCTATCGTGTCCGTGTTCCACAGTACTGGAGGCGACATGCGCCCTGCCTGGCTGTGGTTCTTCCCCTCGGTGGGCTTATCCTGGTGCCTGGGCTGGCTGGTCGACCGGACGCTCTCCTCGCCTGCCGACCGGTGGCTGCGTCGCCGCTTGCTTTCTCCGGACGAGCTTGCTGCTTCGGAACGCAGCAACGACCGCAACCTTTCAGCAGCTTCATCGCCCCACGAAGTCGCACACCTCCCTCTTAGTAGACCAATGTAAGCCGAACGCCTGCCCTTGAACTCATTGGCTAGGTGCCGGTCTTTGTCGCTGCGATTGGCTCCATACAACGTCTCGCCCGCGCCTTTGCATGACCGTATTTTCTGCAGCTTGGTGCGTCGCTAGGCTGGTTAAATCTGCTTACCGGATCATAGTAAAAGGTTGGTCATTCTAATGCATTGAGCGATGCCGGGGCGTTCGAATGATTACCTTTGAGCCGCACTCGCCGTTCAGGTTTTTCAAAAGGGACGGTATTGCGGAAAATTGCTTCTCATCACGTATGTTCTACCGTCTGACTGCTACCAAAGCGGGATCATGCGCGTCGTCGCGCTCTATACGCGGAACATAGAGCTGCGGCCGATACGCGGCGCGCGGCAGGCCGGTGACAGTGAACAACTGCTCGGTGCCAAGATCGACTTTGGCTGTCGAGCCGTCGATTTTCTCATTGCTCAAGCCACCTAGAAGATGGGCAAGGTCGCTGCCCAGCGTCGTGGTGCCGATCGCGTCGAAGCCAATCATTAGACCCTCGCCCGTGCTGCCGGTCCAGTGGCCGCCCGCGACGTAAACTTTGCCGTTGTAGTGGGCTCCATAGGGCGCGACATACTCGACGAACTTGCGCGTTGGTCCGAGCACGCGTGTCTCGTAGGGAATGACGTGCATCTGGTAGGGCATGTGGATCGGCATGGAATAGGGGCCCTGTTAGCGGGGTAATCGGCGTCCAAACGGGGCTCTGACGCACTTTCGCTGACGTCTGACGGTCAAGTGGCACCGACAAGGCGTGCCTCGAGCAGGTCGAGCTTGGCGCGGCCATACATCTGACGCTTGATCAGCTTGAGCCTGTTGATCTGGCCTTCGGTCTGACCGTTCGACCAGGGTTCGGTGATGGCGGCCCGGATGGCCGCGACGTCCTTGGCGACACCGCGGGCGAGCGAGGCGACGAGGCTGGTCCTGGCCTGCTCGATCCAGCCATCCAACTCGGTTGACGCTTTGGTCCGGATCATTGCCCCGAACCGTTCCACCAGGTGCCGGGCATCAGCCAGGTCCGGCACTCCCGCCTCGACGGCAGCGACGATCACCGCATCCGCCCTCGTGAGGTGGTCGCGTCCCAGGCTCATGAGCCGTGCCAGGGTGCGGGCGGAGGGAGCCCTAAGCAGACCCTGCGCCCGCATCCGGTCCGCACACCGACGTCGTGCCATCCACTCGGTGACGACGCGCAGAGAACCTCGGAAGCCCTGGTTGGTGGTGAGCCTGCGCCAGAGTTCGGCGCCGTTGCGGCAGCCGGCTGCCCATTCGGCATCCAGCACGGGCAGGTAGGCGGCCAGGGAGCTTTGCCGGACACGGAACACGTCACCCCGTGCACCCCGGACTGCCTGGCGCACCAGCTTGCGGCTGTGCCGGGTCTGCCGGACGATTTCCTTGATCGAGTGACCGCCATCCTTGAGGGCCAGGATCTGCCGCGTGATGTCTTCGCGCCGCAGGAAGCCTTCGTGCTGCAGCCGTTCGGCCGCGGTCAGCAGCGCCGGGTTGATCGTGGCCGCTCCCAGCACGCCGCGGACGGCGCGCATCGACAGGAGTACGGCGGCCTCGAACGCGGCTGTGGCGTTTTCCAAGAGGTGCCAGCGATCGGCAACCTGAATGGCATTGGGCAACGCCTTGGCTATGGCCTCGCCATAACCGCCACCCCGGTCGCGCGAGACAACGCTGATCGCGGGATGCTGGCGCAGCCACGCCTCGGCGGTCGCCTGTTCACGGTCGGGCAGCAAGGCCACCACGCACCGGCGCTCGAGGTCGCAGACGATGGTGCCGTAGCGATGGTTGCGGCGGAACGCCCAGTCATCGATGCCGATCACGCTCAACGGCTCGGTTCGGGGTGCGGCGCGCCGACGCACGACGCGGAGCAGCGTGTCGTTGCTGACCGGCAGCATCAGCCGTCGGGCGAACCCGGCGCCGGGCCTGCCACCCATCGCCAGGCCGAGATGATGGACAACCTCCTCAAGCCGCCCGGTGCGCCGGGCCCGCTCGGCCAGCACCGTCGTGCCGAACCGCTCGGCAAAGATCTGGCGCGGGCAGCCCGGCACGCCGCACCGGAACCGCCGCACGAGGAGCCGCAGGCGCACGCGTCGTCCCCCGTACGGCAGGTCCGAGGGCTGGCGGACATAGCGGCTCTGAACATGGCGCGAGACTGTGCCACATAGCGGGCAGGCAGCCGTCAAGGCGTTGCTGCGTGCGGTAACAACCACCGCGTCTCCGCTGCCGTCGACGCTGTCCATCACCAGCCCGGGTGGGACCAGCGACTTGACGGCGAACCGGGTTGCCATGAGGTGCTCCTGTCGTGGCCATCACCCCAAGGCGTCACACAACAGCAGCGGAAATGAGTCAGAGCCCCGATTGGGCGCCGGTACAGGGGCCTGTTTCCGTGCCGATTGACAGTGGTGCCGGGCATAATGCTGGTGCGGCAGAAGCCGGGCTCGGCCAGGGGCGTGATGTTCATGACCATCGA
>CAXSFF010000313.1:0-5084 GCA_964236035.1 uncultured Acetobacteraceae bacterium | reverse complement strand
AGTTCGGCGCCTTGGTGGCGCACGACGAGCCAGGCTTCGAGCGCCACGACGGGGCACAGGGCCGGCTCTGCGTGGTTGGCCCGGAGGGCGACCTCCTGCCCGGCGCCGCGCTGGTCGGTCTTGGAGCGGCGCACCAGCACGCGCAGCCCGCGGCCGGCGACGGGGGTGGCGTCGCCGAGGCACAGTGCCACGAGCTCGGAGCGTCGCAGGGCGGCGGCGAAGCCGAGCAGCAGGAGGGCGTGGTCGCGCAGGCCCAGCGGGCTGGGCGGGGCAGGGCGGCTGGCGAGCATGCGGCGCAGGATCCCGGGCACCGCGGCGGCGGCCTGCCGGCGCGGCCGGGTGCCGCGGCTGCGCACGATGCCCTCGACGACCATCGCCAGCCCGGGGTCGCGCGGGTCGAGTACTATGCTGGCGAGCCGGTGGCCGTCGAGGATGGCGGCGAGGTGGACGCGCAGGCTGGAGACGCTGAGCCCGCGGTCGGCGCAGTGCACGGCATACATCGCCAGCAGCCTGGGGTCGCCTGCAAGCGGAGGGCGGCCGAGCTCGCGGCACTAGGTGTCGTAGGCGCGCCAGGTGGAGCGGTAGGTGCGCAGCGTGCCGGGGCCGCGGGCGCGTGTGGCGTAGCCGGCGGCGCGCGCGTGCAGGTCCTGCAGGGTGCCTGCGAGCGCCCTGTCTGCGCTGGGCGCCAGAGGGAGACTGGGCGCCAGGGGGAGACTGGGCGCCAGAGGGAGGTCGAGGAGCTCTCCTGCGAGCCCGGGCGAGACCTGCGGCTGCGCCGGAGCGACGTCTTCAGGGGGCGAGGCGGGGGCGTGGGTGGGGGGTCTTGGCTGCGGCGTTCCATGCCAACGGTGTAGCGGGCTGCATTTCGTCCGCAAATATTTTAGCGGACGGAACGGCGGAGGGGAGGAGGAAAAGGGCAGGGGCGAGGAGCTTGCGGGGAAAAACCGTTGCCGGACAGTGGTCTGCATGAGTTTCGGGCCAGGCTGAGCAAGCCTGAACAATGTTTTCGTGCCTTACCTGGGGAAGAGAACTGATTGCCTCATTTTCAGTGCTACGCCAGAGATGTGGCGAGCAAGCGGAGACAGAGGGATTGATCCAGGCAGTCCACGAAGGCACCGCCGACTTCCGAGGCTGGAAGACGTGGTTCCGTGTCACCGGCAACCTGACATCCGGCAAGCCTCCACTGGTGGTGCTGCATGGTGGACCGGGCATGCTCCACGACTACTTGTTGCAGCTGGCCGCGCTGGCCGACTCCGGGCGGGCGGTCATCCACTACGACCAGATCGGCTGCGGGCGGTCGACGCACCTGTCCGATCGAGGCTCCGACTTCTGGCAGGTGCCACTGTTCGTGGACGAACTGGACAACCTGCTGGAGCATCTTGGCATCGCGGGCCGCTACCATCTGCTTGGCCAAAGCTGGGGCGGGATGCTGGGGGCCGAGCACGCCGTGCGGCAGCCGCCAGGCCTGAGATCCCTAGTGATCGCGAACTCGCCTGCCTCCATGCAGCTATGGCTGCAGGAGGCGAACAGGCTGCGTGCCCTGCTGCCGCCGGGGGTGCAGGCGACGCTGCTCGCGCATGAGGCCGCAGGCACCACCGACACGGCGGAGTACCAGGCCGCGGTGCGCGTGTTCTACGACCGCCACCTGTGCACGGTCCCATGGCCGCCGGAGCTGGAGGCGAGCTTCACCGGGATGCAGGCCGACCCGACCGTCTACCACACCATGAACGGCCCCAGCGAGTTTCACTGCATCGGCACCATACGCGACTGGTCCATCATAGACCGGCTCGACCGCATCCAGGTTCCCACGCTGCTCATCTCCGGCCGCCACGACGAAGCAACGGCGGCCGTGGTGCAACCGTTTGCTCGGCACATCCCCGATGCGCATTGGACCGTATACGAGAACTCGAGCCATCTGCCGCATGTCGAGGAGACCGACGCGTTCCTTGGGGAGGTCGACAGCTTCCTCGCAGCGCATGATTAAGGCCGCACCCAGCTTTGAGGAACTTGATCACCAGAAGCTTTGCCAACCAGGCTGAACAAGTCCGAAAGTCGCGTAGCACCCGGATCAGGGTCAGGGGCAGGATCAGTGACGGTGGCCGAACGGCACAGCGTCGCCAGTGTAGGCAGATCGCTCGCCACGGTCTGATCGCTGTCTCCGTCGTTGCGGATCAGACTGGCGCCTTGTCCTCTCCGTGCCGCTTGCGCCGGACGGAGTTGAGCAACGTAGCCGATCCATCCTCGCCCAGAAGCTGCATCTGCCCAGCCCCCGTCGCGTGTGCCAGCTCCGGCTTCTCGTCGACCGGCACGGGCCGGAAGCACTCGACATGGCCCTCCTCGCCGCGCAGGGCGAGGAACACCACCCGGTCCACGCCCTCGGCTGCCCCGGCCTCATCATACCTGGGCAGCATGCCGGTGACGTAGCTGCTTACCAGTCTCAGACCGCCTAGCGGCCTCAAAGCACCAACGCCCACGTGTGGCTGACCGCAATCGTCTGCGACCCGAGCCACAGCTGGCGTTTGCTGGCATCGGCCTCGTAGCACACAAATTGCGAACGAGCGGGGAGCCCACTCATACCGTCGATGGGCCTCATTCAACCGACCGAGCACCGCAACCAAGGACCGGCATCGATGAACCAAAACAGCATCGAGGCCCGCCCAACCGGCGCTTCGGCTTCTCCTCAGCTCCGCCGGCAGCTCTCTGGCTTCGGCGTGCTGCTGCTGGCGCTTTCCTCGCTCTCTCCGGTCCTCTCCGCCTACGGCATCGGCTCGGACGTGCTCCTGCATGCGGGCACCGGGGCGGCGATCCTGTTCCTGCTCAGCATCGGCGTCGCCCTGGTCTACGGTGTGGTCTATGCGGAACTGGGCTCGGCCTATCCCTATGCGGGCGGTGACTACGTAGGCGTCGGCTCCATCCTTGGCGGCTGGGCGGGCGTGTCCAGCATGGCGATCTGGGCAGCGACGTCGGGGCCGAACATCGCGTTCGCGGCGAAGGTGTTCGCCGACTACGCGGGGCCACTCGCCCCCGCCGTGCCAACCTGGGTTCTTGTGTTCGGCTCGCTCGCGGCGGCGACGACGGTGGCGCTGCTTACGGTGCGCGCGAGCGCGTGGATCACCGGCCTGTTCCTTGCCGTCGAGATGGCCGCCGTAGTTGCGCTGATCGCCGCAGGCCTGTGGGACCAGGCCGCCGACCCAGGTGTGGCGCTGCTCCATCCGGTGGCACTCGATGCCCAAGGCACGCTGGCGTCCGTTCCGCTCGGCGTGCTCGCATTGGGTGGGGTCAGCGCCGCATATGGCACCGTCGGCGGCAACCAGGCCATCGGCTTCGGGGAGGAACTGCGCAATCCTCATGGTGCCATGGGCAACGTTGTCCTGGCCTCCTGCATGCTGGGGGCAGTGGCGACAGCACTCCCGGTCGTGGCCGTGGCACTCGGTGCGCCCGACCTCCTCGCCGTGCTGCACAGCCCGGCCCCGTTCACGACGTTCATGGATCAGGTTGCGGGTCCTGCTGCGGCCCGCGCTCTCGGCCTCGGCGTGGCGCTGGCGGTCTTCAACTCGATGATCGCGACGTTGATGTACCTGTCGCGGCTGTTCTTCAGCATGGGCCGGGACGCAATCTTCCCCGGGCTTGCGAACCGTGTGCTGATGACCGTCCACGGGGGCTCCGGCACGCCGCGCAGCGCGACGCTCCTGGTGGGCGCTTTCTCGGCTGCCTGCTGCCTGCTGTCCTCGCACGTGTTGCTGGTCTTCACCTCGGGCCTGATCGTGTTCGCGCTGGCGCTGGTGTCGCTCGCTGTACTCGTCGGGCGCAGGCGGGGCCTCACGGGCCAGTCTGGTTTCTGGCGCTCCGCCCTGTTTCCGGCCGCACCCGTGGCGGGCCTCGTGATCGCAGCCGCCTTCGCAATTGCCGACTGGGCCGATGCCGACGTGGGCCGGCCAAGCCTGGTGGTTATGGCGCTGGTCATCGCTGCCGCTATCCTTTGGCATCGCTTTGGACTGATGCGCCGCCCGGAAGGTTGGATGCCGCGCCTAGGGTGAGCCTCGCGGGTGGGTGCCGACGGAGCTAGAGCTGCACGTAGCCGGCAAGCCCACTATCACTCAATCGCTTCGGGTCTTGCCGGCGGACTGGACGGGGCAGATTGCCGCCTTGTCCATCCTGTGTCGTCTCTGGACGGCAGCGTTGACCGATCGCGTGGCTCCGTCCTCGGTGAGAAATCGCAGCTGTCCCGATCCTGATGGGCGTGCCTGTTCCGGATCCTCGTCGATCGGCACAGGCCAGAAGCACTCGACGTGCCCCTCGTCGCCGCGCAGGGCGAGGAACATCACCCGGTCCACGCCCTCGGCCGCCCCGGCCTCCAGGGCGAGGCGGAACACCAGGCCATTGGCCAGACCCTCGCCAAGCGCCAAGTCGAGCTGCTGCGCCTCGTTGTGCTGCCGTCGGCTCGTCGGCAGAGCCGCGGAAGAAGCGCACCGGCACGTCCTGGATCAGGAAGACGAAGTGGTTGCTCTGGTCCAGCACGCTGAGCCAGTTGTAGGTGCGCTTCTCAGCCACCCTGCGCATGCGCTGCTGCCCGAAGGCGTACGTCCGGCAGCCGACAGACCAGGTAGTGTCGCCCATCTCGTAGCTGACCATGCGGATCGCATCGCGTCGGGCATGGACGAGCAGTCTGGCGCACATGCGCAGCCAGTCCTTGCTCAAGGCCGGTGGATTTCCTGGAGCAGACGGTGGGAGGCAGGTAGGGCAGGGGCAGACGATAGCACGGCGCCCATCACGACCTCCGCCGTGCGAGGCACCAGCGGCAGTTTCTGCCAGGTGCCCGCGCCAGGTGGGCGTCTATTCGCCCACTGCCGCCCTGGTGCGTTTGCTACCGAGACCGATGGCCTTGGCTAGGGTGGAGCGCTTCTCCGAATAGCGGGGCGCCACCATCGGGTAGTCGGGCGGCAGGCCCCAGCGCTCGCGGTAGGCGTCGGGCGTCATCCCGTAGGACGCCATCAGGTGGCGCTTGAGCATCCTGAGCTTCCTGCCGTCTTCCAGGCAGACGATGTAGTCGGCGAACACGGACTTCCTCACCGGCACCGCCGGCT
>CAXSFF010000312.1:0-5088 GCA_964236035.1 uncultured Acetobacteraceae bacterium | reverse complement strand
GGCAAGGCGATCTTCGACGACCTCACTTGGTTCCACGAGGCCTATCTCGACGATCCGAGCCTGCTGCCGGCCTTGGCCGCGACGTATGACAGCGAGAGCCCGGCCGCCTGCAGCTATGCCCAGGCCTGGTCCGACATCCTATCGGGCGACGCCGCGCGGGTGGTGCAGGGCAACGCCGCGTTGCTGCAGAACGAGCAGCAGACGATCATCCAGCCGCGCTACGACAGGATTGCCGCCAGCCCCGAACTATTCACGCCCGTCACGTTCCGGCGCACGCGCGCCTTCACCGGCATCGTCCACCCCTATCACCGCGACTTCCTCACCAGCCTGCCGCAGGGCGACGTGATCACCTTCGCCGACCGGTGGCAGTGGATCACCATGCCCGACGGCATGTGGGCGAAATGGGCCGTCATGCCCACAGTCGCCGCGGATGAGCGGACGCGCCTGGTCAGCCTCGATTTTAGCGACCTGCTTAGCCAATCCTTCGGCCCGACGGTCGACGCCCTGCTGCCGGTCGGCGCCGACGACCAGTGACGCACGCCCATCCCTCTGTCCCTCCAACCCCAGAATGTGAGCTGCCATGGCCGACCCTACCCTCCGCCCGCTGGGCCCATTATTCGGCCCGGATTTTGTGCTGATCGTCGTCGATGACGCGACGCATGGCCATTACGAGCTGGAAGTGTTCCCGGACGCCGCCAACCAGGCGCTGAAGGCGCAAGGGTTGCAGACGCAATTCTACTACATGCCGACCGAGATCCACCTCGCCAAAAAGGAGGATGGCAGCGGCGACTTCGACCTCAGCGTCACGCAGTTCGTCGGCCTGATGACCGAGGAGGACACACTCGGCGTCTCGAGCACGCCCACCACTGGCGGCGACGTGGAGCTCGGCGGCGCGTTCATCAGCTTCTCGACCACCATGGCGGTGCCCGACAGCGTGGTCGCCGCCGCGCTCGCCAAGCTGAAGGCGCAGGACCACCTGCCGGCCCCGCCGCGCATCCTGAGCCTGTTCATGCGTGGCCCAGCCGACTTGGCGCCGCTGCTCGGCATCGTGCCCATCGTCGACAACAAGGTCACAATCGAGGTGCCGCAGCTCTCGACCGACAGCAAGTCGCCGCTGTTCATCAGCGCGCAGGGTGCCGGGCAGGGCAGCGTCGAAGCCGCCGGCATCAGTAGCTTCCTGGTCACCTGCAACGAGTTTGCCGCGGGCGCCATCGTCGGCTCGCTGCGCGCGGGGCAGTCGCCGTTCACCGTGCACTACAACCTGACGCTGATGTTCTACATCAATGCCTGCCACATCGACGTGCACGTCGATGTCGACAAGGTGTTCGACCAGTTCTCGGGCGCCGTCGCCGTGAAGGCCGGTTTTTTTCAGGCCGACCTGTCCGCAAAATACCTGGACTGCGAGACCAGCGGCGGCATCTCGACGACGATAACCATGAACGGCGCCGCCATGGACCCCGACATCAAGACGATGGTCGACAAGCAGTGCCAGGACATGCAGGACAAGGCCTGGGACATGGTGAAGAACGAGATCTTCAACTGGCAGCCGACGGCCGACACGCCGGCTTCGGCCAGCACGGGCGCGTGCGGCGGCGCGGCCGTGACACTGAAAAGCAACTACCAGAAGCATGGCATCACGTTCGACAACACGCTCGACCTGAGCAGCGTCATCAGCAAGCTCGATACCGTATCGGGCACGCTTTCCGAGCTGCAGTCCGCCATCAAGGCCAACCTGAGCAAATACCTGGCGATCGTCGACGTCGGCTCCGCCTTCCAGAAGATTCAGGTGGCAGCGACCGCTTACATCGATTTCTCGACCGCGGACACCGCCGACCCGATCAGCGCCGCGATGATCGAGGTCAGCTATCCGGACCTCGACACCTCGGGCAACATACAGCTCGCCGCGAACGGCACGCCCAATCTCAAGACGCTCGGCGAGGGGTTCCACTACACGCCGACCGCCGTCAACCTGGCGGCGCCGTCGACGCTGGCGCGCTGGACCCGCGACAACCCGAACGACATCATCAACATCCCCTTCCTACGGCTGCGGCAGGACGCACCGCAGTGGAAGGCCGACCAGGTGAAGGTGGTCAAGACGCTGATCTACCACTCGGACGACGCCCGCGTGGACCTCTCGACCGGCGGTACCCAGTACCAGGTCACTACCACCGGCACCGACAACAAGCCGCGGGTGACCCCCGATGAGGTCGGCTACATCTACGTGAATTTCGTGCTGGACCGGCGGCTGGTCAGCAACGAGACGGTGACGCTGACGATCACCATCGGCGCGCGGACCGACACGCTGACCATCCAGGCCCAGGGCATGACACATCCCTCCGCCGTGTGGCAGGTCTGGTCCGACAAGTACTTCAGCCAAGCCATCGCCAAGGTCAAGATTGACGTGGAGGTGGCCCCGCCGGCAACCGACTTCTCCGGCGCCCCCGTCGCCTGGAGCGGAGTGCAGGCGGTCCCGGTCGGGCTCGGCCGCATCAAGCGGATTGTGCCTTACGTGCTGCCGTTGCCAGCACTCACCGACCCGGCGCAGGCGGCGCTGGCGGCGCAATACGTCCTGCAGACGCAGAAGGACGCAGTGGCCGGCGGCCCGTGAGCTCCCCGCTTCTGGCCGGGCGCGTCGGCAACCTGTTCGTCGACAGCGTCGATGCGGCCAGCCGCTGGTACCTGCCCACGCTGACGCTGGCGGGCGACCCGGACGGGGCGTTCGCCTTCGCGGTCGAGCAGGAGAACCAGCAGGCGGATGGCCGCCCATTCAACACCGCCCGGCTCACCTTTGGGGCGACGCTGGCGATGCCCGGCGACGTCGCCACCTTCGCGCGGGCCAACCCCGGGGTGCGCCTGCAGCCGATCGCGCTGACTTCCTTCGTGGCGACGCTCAACAGCTTCTACACCGATGCCGGCGGCGCTCAGCAGCAGCGCAGCTTCCGCGCGGATGCCCAAGGCGATCTCACGGCGGGCAGCGTCGTGCTGAGCTTCGCCACCGGGGTGTTCGGCGATGCGGTGGCGGCGCTCTACCAGGATCTCCGCCTTTTCGGCAAAACGACCTTGGTGCTGAGCGCGGTCTTTGCGGTTTTGACGCAGCGCTTCATGCCCGACCCCCGGCCCGATCCGCCGGACCCCGACCCGCACCCCAACCCGCATCCTGGACCGCATCCGGTGCTGAGCGCGATGCCGATCCGATTGCTGGCTCTGGTGCCGCCGCGGACCGGTCATTGGGTCTTCATGCCCATGCCGCAGGCCTGGACGCAAAGCCTCGCCCTCGGCGTCAAATACCAGCTCGACGACTACCAGCTCCGCTTCACCATTACGCCGCACGCCGGCCCCAGCCGCATCATTACGGGCGTGGGCGACCTGGCCACATTTGGCGCGGTGGCCGTGGGGGTGGTGCCGTTCAAGGCGCTCGGCGACATCGGCCTCGCCTATCCAACGCTCGCCAGCGCGTATCTGGACGTGCTGGGCCGCGAGCTTATCCTGGTGCCCCGCACCTACGCCATCCTGCGCGGCAAGTCCGGCTGCGCGGCGCAATGCCTCGCCCGCCTCGACATCAACGCCGGCCCCGGCGGATGCCGCTTCGAGTTCGACTTCACCGTGGCGCCGCAGGTGAGCATGATCGAGCTCAGGCGGCTCGCCAACCAGCTCGCCTCGCATCCTGACATCAAGGACTACCAGATCGGCTTCCCCGGCGGCCTGTCCGACCAGCATCCCTCGAACCTGCAGACCGCCTTCCAGTCCAGCGTCGCCTTTGGGCCCGGCACCGCGGCGCACAGCTTCTCCGTGACGGTCGTGGTGCGTGACGACGGGGTGGCCAAGCCCGCCGTGGCGGACGCCAACCTGTTCATCCTGCAGCTTTGCTCGGCCACGGGGGCGGCGCCGGTGGGCGTGTTGAACGTGCGGCTCGACACGGGGGACACGGCGCCCGTAGCGTGCGCCCTGCTGCTCGACTTCGTCACCACGACCGGGACCGACGACCTAGTCGCCACCATCGACGCGGCGAACAAGGTCGCAACGCTCAGGAACCAGTCGCCGCTCGACCTCACCGTGTCGCGCGTCGCCGTGGCGACGGGGACGGAGCTGGTCGACGGGCCGGGTCCGCAAACGTTGGCAGCCGGCGCCAGCCTCTCACTGCCGATCACCG
Source organism: uncultured Acetobacteraceae bacterium (assembly GCA_964236035.1). Classification (GTDB taxonomy): domain Bacteria; phylum Pseudomonadota; class Alphaproteobacteria; order Acetobacterales; family Acetobacteraceae; genus CAXSFF01. The sequence continues at coordinate 938 of CAXSFF010000312.1, read as the reverse complement.
GCGACCCGGCTTCCACGACTCTGGTGGCGGAGGCGCAACTGGCGCTCAGCTTGCCCGGCCCGGCCATGGTCGCCAAGCTGCTGAACCTCAGCGTTGTCGACGTGGCCGAGACGCAGTTCGTGATCGCCGCCGACGCCTCGGCCGTCGATTTCGCACGCGTCCAGTCGATCGCGATCACGGTGACCTTTGCGGCGCTCCCGACCATGATCCCGCCCCAGCTGGCGCTGTCGCACGCGCTGATGGCCGACACCACCCACATCGTTGTGCCGATTGAGGACGCGATCTTTGCCCTCGTAGCCAGTGTGCAGCTGGCAATTACTTTTGTCGACGGTTTCGGCTCGCCGCGTAGCGGGGCGGCAAGCACTGATTTCGTGCAGCAGCCGGTGTTCGTCATCACTCAGACCCTGATTGACGACCTGCCGACGATCTAAGCCAACGTCACATCTCCTGTGTTGCGGCTACACCAACCCAACGCCCAAGTCGTCATAGACAACGCCGAGTGGCACTGCGTGGCCGAACGCCTGACGACGTTTACACGCTCACTGCCGCTTTAGGCCCTGACCCATATGTGGACGGCCCCTCCTCGCAAGGCGTTTTGCAGTGCTTTGATCAGGTCGCTTGCGTCCATATGTCCGGCCTGTTGGTGCGCTCGCCCATGAGCGCTGGCCAAGAGGGTTTCCGCGACACGGGGTGACGCCATAGAACGGGCCTCGACTTTGCCCATTCGGGGGTGAGTTGGGCCGGGCGCGACCACGATCATGGCGCGTAGCAGACGGCATCAAGGATGCCCTGGAGCTCAGGCGCGACCGGTTCCGTCACGTCGGTGGTTTCGGCCGACATGACGATACGCTCGAACCACAAATGCCGACGCAGCCTGGCGAGGGCGTCGGCAAAGGTCGGAGCTGGCTTCGGATACCAGGCGGCCCGGCGTGGCGAGA
>CAXSFF010000311.1:0-5091 GCA_964236035.1 uncultured Acetobacteraceae bacterium | reverse complement strand
AGCAACCAGTCCTTCGCCGCCGTGGTCGCCGGCTGCGCCGCCGCAGCACCAGGACGGGAGGACACCTGGATCAACGCCGACATCGAGCGGCTGTTCGGCGACCTGCACCGCCGGGGCTGCGCGCACTCGGTGGAGTGCCGGCAGGACGGCGCGCTGGTGGGCGGGCTGTACGGCGTGTCCTTAGGCGGCGTGTTCTTCGGGGAGAGCATGTTCAGCGTGGCGCGGGATGCGTCCAAGGTGGCGCTGGTGCATCTGGTGGCGCGCATGCGTCTGGGCGGCTACACCCTGCTCGACACGCAGTTCGTCACCAACCACCTGGCGCAGTTCGGCGCCGACGAGATCCCGCGGGAGCGGTACAAGACCTGGCTGGCCGCTGCGGTGCAGATCCCGGCGCAGTGGCTGCCTGATCCCGATGCGGCAGCGCTGGAAGCGGAGATCAGGCTGCTCTACGACCAGTCGCCGCGAGCCGAGCCGGCCTTGCTCGAAGCCGACTTGACGGGGCCCAAGGCATGACGCGGCAGGCGCTGGCCGCCGTCGTGGCCGGGGCGCTCGCCCTGGCGCTTACGCCAGCCGCGGCGCCCGACCGCCCGGCGCTGGTGCCGTCGCGGGAGGCCTCGGTGCTTTACCGCGTGGTCAGTGCGGACACGGCGGCCGTCGAGGTGCGGGTCACGTCGGACGCGGGCGGCTCCCCCATGCGCCTTGATCTGCCGGACCGCACCTACATGCTGGTTGATCAAGCGGCGCAGCGCATCTCCGTGGTGGTGCCGGACGAGCAGATGGTGCTGGACGTACCGTATCAGGAAGGGCTGCAAACCCATTTCCAGCTGAACGACCGGATGCGCTTCACCCGGCGGGCGCCCGGTACGGTGGCCGCGGTGCGCTGCACGACATGGGAGGTGGCGGTGGACAACGCTCGCGGCAAGATGTGCATCAGCGACGACGGCATCCTGCTGCGCTCCTTCGGGCTGGACGGAGCCGGGCGCGGCAACCTGATCGAGGCCGTGAGCGTCAGCTTCGCCCCGGCAGCGGCGGGCGAGTTCGTGCCGCCTGCCCACTTCAGGCACATGGCCGCGACCCCGAACGGCCCGGCGCCGGTGGCGCCGGACCCGGCCTCTTCGCCATGACCCGGCGCGCGGCGCTGGCGTTCGTGGGGCTGCTGTCGGCCATGCCGCCGGCGGCACGGGCACAGGACCGGCCGCGCATCCAGCCCAGCCGCGACGTCACCGTCACCTACCGCCTGGAGGGCGACGCCGCGGACGCAGTGCCGGGCGGCGTCCCCGGCGCGCTGCGCCTGTCGTGGAACGCGGCCGGGCAGCGGCTGCGGGCCGAGCCGGAAGGCCGGACCCAGGCGCTCATCGTCGATCTGCGCGCGCATTCCGTCCAGATGATGGACACGACGCTGCGCAGCGCGCTGACGCTTCCGGTGCGCGACGCCGACCTGCAGCCGCTGACGCTGGACGGCGCGCGGCTGACCCGGCGCGGCGACGACGTGGTGGCCGGGCTGCCGTGCACCGACTGGGCCGTGCAGTCCCCGCGCGGCGCCGGCACTGTCTGCCTCACCGCGGACGGCGTGGCGCTGCGGGCGGATGGGGAGGTGGACGGGCGGCGCGGCGCGTTCACGGCGTCGAGCGTCAGCTATGGCCCGCTGCGCGACGAGCTGTTCCGGGTGCCGCCCGACTACATGCAGTTCGCCATGCCGAAATTCGGCCGGGCCAGATGATCCGGGGCACCCTGCCGGCGCTGCTGGCCGCCGCCCTGATCGTCCCGCCGGCCCTGGCGCAGGCCGACCGGCCCCAGACCCTGCCGACCCGCGACGTGGACGTGACCTACCGCGCCGGGCAGGGCGACCGGGCGATGTCGCAGCGTTCCCGCTGGTCGGCGGCCGAGCGGAAGATGCGGCTCGATACGCCGACACCGGGCGTCTATGCCATCGTGGACTACGCGGCGGGCACGCTGGCGATGGTCAGCGAGCGGAGCCGCGGCGTGCTGGACCTACCGGTGCCGGCGGGCGGGCTGCCCGGCCAAGCCATCTCGGGCGTCACCTTCACCCGGCGCGGCGGCAAGGAGGTCGCGGGCCTACCCTGCACGGAGTGGGAGACGCGGGATCTGCAAGGCCAGGAGACGCTCACCTGCTTCACCGAAGACGGGGTGCTGCTCCAGGCACGGCACGGCGCTCAGGTGCTTGTCCAGGCCACGCGCGTCGCTTACGGCGTGGTGGACGGTTCTGCCTTCGCCGTGCCGCCGTCCTACACGCATGAGACGACGCCCCGGGCAGCCCCTTCCGGAAGCGGCCGATGAGGCCCGCCCGGCCGCACCTGCACCCGGTTGCCGAGTGGGCGCCCTGGACGGACCGCCGCGGGCGGCTGCACCCGCTGCGAGCCGGGGTGTTCACGCTGCTGCTGCTGCCGGCGGCGTGGCTTGCGGGGCGCTGGATGCTGGACATGCTGGGCGCCCGTCCGCTCCACGCGGCGATCCACTCGACCGGTTACTGGGCGGCGTGGATCTTCATGGCTTCGCTGGTCGTCTCGCCGGCCAAGGCGCTGCTGGGCAACCCGAACGTCGTGGTCGTGCGGCGGATGATCGGGGTCGGCGCGGCGTGCTACGCGGGCGTGCACCTCGTGCTCTACGCCGCCGACCAAAGCTGGCGGCTTTCGGTGATCGCGACCGAGATCCTGGTCCGCGCCTATCTCACCATCGGCTTCGTGACGCTGCTGGGCCTCCTGGCGCTCGCGGTGACATCGACCGATGGCTGGGTGAAGCGGCTGGGCCGGAACTGGAAGCGGCTGCACAAGCTCGCCTACGGGTTCGCGGCGCTGGCGCTCATCCACTTCTTCCTGCAGTCCAAGGCGGACGTGTCGCAGGCCACGGTGGCGGCTGGCGTGTTCGCCTGGACGATGATCTGGCGCACGCTGCCGGCGGGGCGGGATCGCGGGCCGGCGCCGCTGATCGGCCTAGCCCTCGCCGCCGCCGTGGCTGCCTTGGCGTTCGAGTGGGTCTGGTACCGCTTCGGCACCCATGTCGATCCGCTTCGCGTGCTGCGCGGGGAGTTCGACCTGTCGTTCGGCCTGCATCCGGCCGGGCTGGTGCTGCTGCTCGGGCTGCTGGCGGCGGGCATGGCGGAGCTGCACGGCCTGGCGCAGACCCGGTTCGGCGCCGGGCCGGGCTTCGCGGTGCTGGTCTATGCGCTCGGCGGCCTGGCGGGCTGGGGCGCCGGTTTGGCCCTGGGCTGGTCGATGGAGGACATGCTGCCCGAGGGCACGTCGGTCGGCGCGTTGACCGCCGCCTCCGTCCTGCTGTTCGCGCTGCTCGGCCTGGCGCGCCACCGCCTGCGTGCCGCCTGGCAACGCCACCTGCTCGACGCGCTGTGGGCCGGCGCGGCGCTGCTGCCCGTGCTGGCGATGGGCACCGAAAGCCGCGAGGTCGGCATGTACGGCGCCGCCGTGCTGGGGGCTGGCGCCCTGCTGCTGGCGACGCGCCTGTGGACCGTGTCCCGCGGCGCCGCGATCATGGTGGTCCCGCTCGCGGGGCTTGCGGCCTACCAGGCGTTCGGCCTGTTCTGATCGGGACCAGCTTTGATCAGGACATGAGCGACTTCGCCGCCGTCATCACCTCGGCGGCGTGGCCCGGCACCTTGACCTTGCGCCAGATGCGGGCAACCCGGCCGTCGGCGTCCACCAGCACCGTGCTGCGGTCGATGCCCATGTAGGTCTTGCCGTACATCGACTTCTCGACCCATGCGCCATAAGCCTCCACGACGCCGCCGGGGTCCGACGCCAGCGGGAAGGTGAGCGCATATCTCTCGGCGAACCGCTCGATCGGCGGCATCGCGTCCTTGGAAACACCGATCACCTCAACCCCGATGCCGCCGAGTTCGGGCAGCGCCTCCTGGAAAGCCTGCGCCTCCTTGGTGCAGCCGGGCGTATCCGCCTTGGGGTAGAAGTACATCACGAAGGGCCGCCCGGCCTGTCCGGCAAGGCTGACGGTGCGGCCGCCGCTGGCCGGCATTTCGAAGGGCGGCGCGGCGTCGCCTGCGGCAAGGCTCATTCGGGGACTCCAACCAGGGTGACGAACGCTGTTCGCACGCCCCCGGCCGTGGCGTCCAGCGTGGCGCGAAGCTGCGGGAGCGCCAGGCCCGGCGCGCCGTGCTGCCCCGCGACGCGCAGCAGCGCCTCCGCCGCGGCGGGCGGCAGGTCGTGGACGCCGCGGCCGACGGTGATGCGCACCATGCTCTGCACCGTGCGCCACAGCCGGTCCGCCCGGATCAGCAGATCGGCGGTGTCGTCCAGCAGCCAGCCATCGTCCGCCAGGCATCGCAGGGCGGCCCGCGTCGCTTGGCAACCCGGCCGTACGCCATGGACGAGCTGCAACGTCTGCGCGATGAACTCGACCTCGATGCCGCCGCCCGGCCGCATCTTCACGTCCCACGGGCCGGCCGCCGGCAGCTCCCGCAGCAGGCGCCCGCGCATCGCGGCGGCGTCGGCGCGGGTGCGGGCGGGATCGGCGGCGGTGGCCAGCGCCTCGGCGATGGCGGCCTCCGTCCGCACGCGGATCGCCGGCGACCCGGCCACCACGCGCGCCCGGGTCAGCGCCATGCGCTCCCAGGTCCAGGCGTCGTGCGCGTGGTACTGCCGGAAGGCGGGCAGCGACACCGCGACCGGCCCTTTGTTGCCGGACGGGCGCAGCCGCATATCGACGGCGTAGAGCGGCCCCTCCGCGCCGGGCGAGGTCAGGGCGGCGACAAAGGCGTGCGCGGCGCGGGCGAACCACTGGCTCGCCGCCATGCGCCGCCCGCTGCCGCCCGCTCCACCAGTGCTCTCCGAGACGCCCGGCGGATGGCTGTAGATCAGCATGAGGTCGAGGTCCGACCCCGCCATCATCTCCCGGCTCCCGGCCTTGCCGAGTGCCACCACCGCCATGGCCCCCCCGCGTACCCGGCCGTAGCGCGCCGCATGGTCCGCCAGCACCGGCGGCAGCAGCGCCGCGAGCGCCGCGTCTGCCAGCGCCGTGCGCGCCAGCCCGGCCGCGTCCACGTCGATCCAGCCCTCCATCTGCGCCACGCACAGCCGGAACTCCTCGGCGCGGACATGGCTG
>CAXSFF010000310.1:0-5140 GCA_964236035.1 uncultured Acetobacteraceae bacterium | reverse complement strand
GTGATCGACGCCACGCCGCAGGAGTTCCCCCGCATCGACGAGCGCCGCTTCGGCCGTTGCTACCGCTACGCCTACACGGTCTGCGTCCCGCCGGACGGCAACACGCAGCTCGTCGGCGCCACGCGGCTGTACAAGCATGACCTCGAAACCGGGCGCCGCCTGGTGCACGAGTTCGGCGACGGCCACGTGCCCGGCGAGTTCGTGTTCGTCCCGGCAACCGCCGACGCGGAGGAGGACGAAGGCTGGCTGCTTGGCTTGGTCATCGACACCGCGGACGAGACTACCGATCTCGTGATCCTCGACGCGCGATCCTTCGAGGCCACCCCCGTCGCCACCGTCCGGCTGCCGCACAGGATACCGCCGGGCTTTCACGGCAACTGGTTCCCAGCCGCATAGCTGCGGCTGGAACCAATTACTTTCGTGGCTGCCGGACAGCCGCAACCCTTCCGCCAGAGGTAGGCGAATCGCAATCAACAACCTGCTCGCTATTAGCGTTTCAGCTTGCGCCTGCGCTCGCTATCAGCGATCATCTGTTCATGGACCTGGTCATCTCACCCGCAGCGCTGAAGCAGCTCCAGGCCATCCCGGCTCCCGACGCCAAGCGCCTGCTGACCGCACTTCGCCAAGTTGCCAAGTTGCACCCTCAGCGGATGTCCTACGTGACGGAGATCGTCGGAGCAGCAGGTGCCTACCGGGCTCGCAAAGGCGACTACCGGGCCGTGTTCAGCGTGGCCGGCAACACGATGACGGCTGTGGCCGTCGGGCATCGAAAGGAAGTCTACGAATGAGCGCGATAACCCTGCCCAAGCCGGTCGCGGTCAACGGCGATACTGTCGTCTTCGCCAAGGCCGACTGGAACGCCTATGTCGAACAACTTGAGGACCGCGACGACATCCAGGCCAGCCAGCAGCACGACGCCTGGGCCACCTCCGTCGGGCCGGACGAGGCGCGTCGCCTGTCCTACAGCGCAGACGAGGCCGAGCGGATCATCGACGGCGCACCCCCTCTGACCATCTGGCGGGAGCGGGCTGGGCTGTCGCAGCGTGCACTCGCAGAAAAAGCGGGGGTCAGCAGCAGCTACCTGGCCGAAGTCGAGGGTGGCAAGAAGCCCGGCAGCGTGTCGTTTCTCGGCAGGGTGGCCCGGGTGCTCTCCGTGCCGATGGAAATGTTGTGCCAGGAAGCGGTATAGGTCACCGCAGTTCGAACACCTCGCTCCAGGCCTGCCGCAGCAAAGCGTCGACTTCCGCCATGGTCGCGGTGAGGCCGAGCTGCTCCAGGCTGGTGACGCCGTGCTCGCGGATGCCGCATGGCACGATGCCGTCGAAATGCGCCAGGCTCGGCGAGACGTTGAGCGAGACGCCGTGCCAGCTCACCCACCGCGTCACCCGCACGCCGATTGCGGCAATCTTCGCCTCGCGCCCGCCATCCGTCACCCAGATGCCGACCCGGCCCGGCCGCCGCTCGCCGCGCACGTTCATCGCGGCCAGGGTGCGGATCAGCCATTCCTCCAGCCCCCACACGTAGCGCCGCACGTCGCGCGACCCGACCAGGCCGTGCGCGTGCATCAGGTCGAGCATGACGTAGCCCAGCCGCTGCCCCGGGCCGTGATAGGTCCATTGCCCGCCGCGCCCGGCGGCGTAGGTCGGGAATCCCGCCGGGTTGGAGATATCGCCCGCCTGCGCGCTGGTGCCGGCGGTGAACAGCGGCGGGTGCTCGACCAGCCACACCGCCTCCCGCGCATAGCCGGCCCGGATCGCCGCCGCCCGCTGCTGCATGGCCGCCAGCGCGTCGGGGTAGGCGGTCAGGCCGTCGGACACCAGCCACTCTGGTACAGGGGAGATTGAATCGCCGCCGTCCATCGGCTATACGCCCCTGCCCACGGTGCGGCCGTGGCGAAATGGTAGACGCGCAAGCTTGAGGTGCTTGTGGGGGAAACCCTGTGGAAGTTCGAGTCTTCTCGGCCGCATACTGGTCTCCGCTGATCCTGCATCCTGCCGCCGCCCCCACCGGGTTGCACTCCCCAGCCATCCGTCGGTAACTGCCGCAGGGATATAGGATGGACGGGGCAATGGACGAAGATTTCCGCAAGGCGGCGCTGGACTACCACCGCTTGCCGCAGCCGGGGAAGCTGGCGGTCGAGCCGACCAAGCGGATGGCCACCCAGCGCGACCTCGCCCTGGCCTATTCCCCCGGCGTCGCCGCCGCGTGCGAGGAGATCGTCCGCGATCCCGACACTGCCTACGACTACACCGCGCGCGGCAACCTGGTCGGCGTGATCTCCAACGGTACCGCCGTACTCGGCCTTGGCAACATCGGCGCGCTCGCCGGCAAGCCGGTGATGGAGGGCAAGGCCGTCCTGTTCAAGAAGTTCGCCGGCATCGACTGCTTCGACATCGAGGTCGACGCCGAGGACCCGGACCGCTTCGTCGAGGTGGTTGCCGCGCTCGAACCGACCTTCGGCGCCATCAACCTCGAGGACATCAAGGCCCCCGAGTGCTTCGCCATCGAGGCGCGGCTGCGCGAGCGCATGCACATCCCCGTGTTCCACGACGACCAGCACGGCACCGCTATCATTGTGGCCGCCGCGGTGCGCAACGGGTTGATGCTGCAGGGCAAGCAGTTGGAGGACGTGCGCCTGGTCACCTCCGGCGCCGGGGCGGCGGCGCTGGCCTGCGTCGACCTGCTGTGCGCGATGGGGCTCGACCCGGCCAACGTCACCCTGACCGACATCAAGGGCGTGATCTACGCCGGGCGGCAGCCGGACATGCTGCCCAACATGGCGCGCTACGCCAACCCGACCAACGCCCGCACCTTGCAGGAGGCGCTGCCCGGCGCCGACATCTTCCTCGGCCTGTCCGCGCCGCGGGTGCTGAAGGCCGAGTGGCTGCCGCTGCTGGCCAACAAGCCGCTGATCCTGGCCCTGGCCAACCCGGAGCCGGAGATTCTGCCGGAGGCGGTGCGCGCCGCCCGCCCGGACGCGATCGTGGCGACGGGGCGCAGCGACTACCCGAACCAGGTCAACAACGTGCTGTGCTTCCCGTTCATCTTCCGCGGCGCGCTCGACGTGGGCGCCACCACCATCAACGAGGAGATGAAAGTTGCCTGCGTCGAGGCCATCGCCGTGCTGGCCCGGGTGGAGGCGAGCGAGGTGGTCGCGGCCGCGTATGGCGGCTCGGCGCCCGTGTTCGGCCAGGACTACATCATCCCGAAGCCGTTCGATCCTCGCCTGATCCTGCAGATCGCCCCCGCGGTGGCGCAGGCGGCGATGCGCACGGGGGTCGCCCGCCGGCCGATCCACGACTTCGACGCCTACCGCCGCGAGTTGGAGGTGTTCGTCTACCGCTCCGGCCAGCTGATGCGCCCCGTGTTCGAGGCGGCGCGCAAGGTCATGCGCAGCATCGTCTACGGCGAGGGCGAGGACGAGCGGGTGCTGCGCGCGGTGCAGACGGTGGTCGACGACGGCATCGCGCAGCCGACGCTGATCGGCCGGCGCGACGTGATCGCCCGCCGGGTCAAGGAGATGGGGTTGCGCCTGAATCTCGACGAGAGCGTGCGGGTGTTGGACCCGGCGCGCGACCACGACGTGTTCGACCCGCTGGTGAACGCCTACCAGCACCTGGTCGGGCGCCGCGGCACCCCGCCGGACGCGGCGGCGCGCCGGGTCGGCAAGCGCGCCACGGTGGCGGCGTCCATGATGCTGCAGGCTGGCCTGGTGGATGCCGCGATCCTGGGCGGCACGGGGGAGTGGCAGCGGCACCTCTCGTTCATGCTGCCGATCATCCCGAAGCGGGAGAGCGTCTCGCGCATCTATGCCCTGTCGGCGCTGATCCTGAGCAACGGCGCGCTGTTCTTCTGCGATACCCACGTCGTGCTGGAGCCGACCGCGGAGGAGATCGCGGAGATGACGCTGCTGGCCGCCAACGCCGTGCAGGGCTTCGGGCAGACGCCGAAGGTGGCGCTGCTGTCGCACTCCAGCTTCGGCGCCAGCGGTTCGCTGAGCGCCCGGCGCATGCGTCACGCTCTGGCGCTGATCCGCAAGCAGGCGCCGGAACTGGAGGTGGACGGCGAGATGCACGCCGACGCGGCGCTGAGCGAGGCGATCCGCGACCGGGCGGTGCCGGACAGCCGCCTGTCGGGCACGGCGAACCTGCTGATCCTGCCGACGGTGGACGCTGCCAACATCGCCTACAACCTGCTGAAGGCAAGTTCCGACGGGCTGCCGGTGGGTCCAATCCTGCTCGGCCTGAGCAAGCCGGCGCACATCATGGTGCAGAGCGTGACGGCGCGAGGGATCGTCAACCTAAGCGCCGTCGCGGCGTCCGAGGTCCAAGCGCCATCCTGAGCGGCGATGACGGTTTGATGCAGGGCGAGGAAATCGGTGAACATGGTCGAAATTTCAGCTATGCCGCCCGCATCCGGTGATCGAGCCGATGCCTGGCATTATTCCAGCTTGTCACCCATGATGAGCCATGACACGGGTTCCTAGCAAAAGTCATTAAGGAGTATCGATGAAGCCGTTGCGAAAGGCCGTTCTTCCCGTCGCCGGTCTCGGCACCCGGTTCCTGCCGGCCACCAAGGCGACCGCCAAGGAAATGCTCCCCGTGGTCGACAAGCCGCTGATCCAGTACGCCGTCGAGGAGGCCCGCGCCGCCGGCATCGAGCAGTTCTGCATGGTCACGGGGCGCGGCAAGATCGGCCTGGTCGAGCATTTCGATATCGCCTTCGAGCTGGAGGCGACGTTGCTGGACCGTGGCAAAAGCGACGTGCTCAAGATGCTGCACGACATGTCGGTGGAGCCCGGCTCCATCGCGACGGTGCGCCAGCAGGTGCCGCTCGGCCTGGGCCACGCGATCTGGTGCGCGCGCGCGTTCATCGGCGACGACCCCTTCGCCATCCTGCTGCCGGATGACTTGGTGCTGAGCGACAAGCCCTGCACCCAGCAGCTGGCCGAGGCGTACTACGAGACCGGCGGCAACGTGGTCGCCGTGACCGAGGTGCCGCGCGACCAGACCAACAGGTACGGCATCCTGGAGATCGGCAGCGACGACGGTCGCCTGGTCGACGTGAAGGGCCTGGTGGAGAAGCCGGAGCCGGAGGACGCGCCCTCCAACCTGTCGGTGATCGGCCGCTACGTGCTGAT
>CAXSFF010000309.1:0-5143 GCA_964236035.1 uncultured Acetobacteraceae bacterium | reverse complement strand
CCCTGTCCGCAAATCCGGCGGGCGAAGCGGCCTGGATGCTGTTCCGCGTCCTGTACCGCATCCGCCTGCACGGCGAAGAGCACCTGCCCCGCGCCCGCGAGGCCGCCGTTGTCGTACCCAACCATGTGAGCTGGCTCGACGCCACGGCCCTGTTCGCGGTGATGGAGACGCCGCCGCTGTTCGCCGTCGACGCGCAGGTGGCGAAGCGCTGGTGGGTGCGTCCGCTGCTGCGTCTCGTCCCGACCCTGCCCGTGGACGCCGCGAGCCCGTACTCGATCCGCACGATGGTGCAGGCGGTACAGGCTGGGGCGCAGCTGGTGCTGTTCCCCGAGGGGCGCATCACCGTCACCGGCTCGCTGATGGAGGTGCAGCACGGCGCGGCCAGCATCGCCGACAAGGCGGGCGTGCCGGTGGTGCCGGTCCGCCTGCAGGGGCTCGAGCGCACGCCGTTCAGCCGCCTGACGCGTGACCAGACGCGCCGCGCGCTGTTCCCTGCCGTCACCGTCACCGTACTGCCGCAGCAGCGGCTGCAGGCGCCCGAGGGCAGCGTCGGCAAGGCGCGGCGCGAGGCGCTGACCGCCGGGCTGCGCGACGTGATGGAGGAGGCGGTCACCCTGACGACGCCGTCGGACCTGACGCTGTTCCAGGCCGTGGCGCTGGCCGCACGGACACATGGCCTGGGTCGGCTGGCGGTGGAGGACCCCGTCGCGGGTCCGCTGTCCTTCCGTCGCCTGCTGGCCGGCGCGGACGTGCTGGGCCAGGCCCTGTCGAGGGACACTGCTCCCGGCGAGGCCGTGGGCCTGCTGCTGCCCACTGCCAACGCCACCGCGCTCTGCCTGGTTGGGCTGTCCTCCTGGGGGCGGGTGCCGGCCATGCTCAACGCCACGGCGGGACTGGCCGGCCTGCGCGCCGCCGTCACGGCCACCGAGGTCCGGCTGGTCGTCACCTCGCGCGCCTTCGTCGACAAGGCGCGGCTGGCACAGGTGCTGGCCGGGCTGGAGGGGCAGGTGCGGGTCGTGTTCCTCGAGGACGTGCGCGCCGGCGTGACGCGGTCGCGCCGGCTGCGGGCCCTGCTGCACGCTAGCCTGGCGACCGCGCGGCCGCGGCTGGCGCGCACGCCCGATGAGCGCGCCGTGGTGATGTTCACCTCCGGCTCCTCGGGCACGCCCAAGGGCGTGGTGCTGACGCACCGCAACCTGCTCGCCAACGTCGCCCAGGTGGCCGGACGCATCGGCTTCGGCCGGGCGGACCGGGTGCTCAACACCCTGCCGATGTTCCACGCCTTCGGGCTGACCGGCGGGTTCCTGCTGCCGCTCACCTCGGGCATCCCGGTGTTCCTGTATCCCTCGCCGCTGCACTACGCCGTCATCCCGCAGGTCGCCTACGGCTGGAATGCCACCGCCCTGTTCGGCACCAGCACCTTCCTGCGCGGCTATGCGCGCCGGGCGCAGCCGACCGCGTTCCGCTCGCTGCGCCTCGTGGTGGCGGGCGCCGAGCGGGTCCAGCCCGCGGTGCGCGAGGCATGGATGGAGCGCTTCGGCCTGCGCATCCTCGAGGGCTACGGTGCCACCGAGTGCGCGCCTGTCCTGGCGCTGAACACCCCGGTGTCCAACCGCTCCGGCACGGTCGGGCGGCTGCTGTCCGGCATGGCGATGCGGCTCGCGCCGGTGGACGGAATGGCAGGGGCGGGGCGCCTCTCAGTGTCGGGGCCCAACGTCATGGCCGGGTACCTGCTGGCCGGCGAGCCTGGCGTGCTGCAGCCGCCGCCCGACGGCTGGTACGACACCGGCGACATCGTGTCGGTGGACGCGCACGGCCATCTCGCCATCGTCGGCCGCGCCATCCGCATCGCCAAGCCGGGGGGCGAGATGGTCTCGCTCGCGGCGGTCGAGGACCTCGCCGCCGCGCTGTGGCCGGAGGCGCCCTGCGTCGCCGTGGCGCTGCCCGATACGCGCAAGGGCGAGCGGATCGTGCTGCTGACCGAGCAGGCGGGCGCCACCCGGCAGGCTCTGCTGGCGCATGCCCGTACCGTTGGCACCGCCGACCTGATGCTGCCGTCCGAGCTGCGGGTCGTGGAGCGACTGCCGATGCTGGGGTCGGGCAAGCCGGACTTCGTGGCGGCGGGTCTGATGGCGGCCGCGGTTCCAGAGACGGCAGCCTGCGAGGAAGCCGGCGAGGAAAGCGTGTACGAGGCGGGGGCGGCATGACGGATCCCGCCGATCACAGGCCGGCGGATCGCGTGCTGCTGTTGCACGGCATCCAGCGCTCCGCGGCTTCGATGTCACGCCTGGACCGCGCCCTGGCCGCCGCAGGCTACAGAACGCTGAACCTGACGTATCCGGCTCGCCACATGCCTCTCCAGGCATTGGCCGACGAGGTGCATCGAAGTGCCGGCACCCTTCTCGGCATGCACGCGGGCCGCACGCACATCGTCACGCACTCCCTGGGTGGCCTACTCGCGCGCGCGCTCGTCGCGCGGCGACGTCCGCCTGGGCTTGGCCGCGTCGTGATGCTGGGGCCGCCCAGTGCCGGCAGCGAACTGGCCGACAAGCTGTTCAAGCTGGCCGCCTATCGATGGGCGTTCGGGCCCGTGGGGCGGCAGCTTGTCACCCGCCAGGACGATGCATTGCGACAGCTGCTCGGCGAGGTCGACTACGCGCTGGGCATCATCGCCGGCACACGGTCGGTCGATCCCCTGGGCTGGATGCTGATCCCCAAGCCTAACGACGGACGGGTATCTGTCGCACGCACCAGGGTGGCTGGCATGGCCGACCACCTGACCCTCCCGGTCACCCACGCCATGATGATGTGCAGCCCAGTCGTCATCCGGCAGACGATGCACTTCCTGGAGCACGCGCGCTTCATCCATCCCCTTCCTCGTTGCGAGTGAAGTCTTCATGCCTGGGATGGTAGGGATCACACGGTCGGGGACCCTTCCTGCAGACCTGCCACCGCTGAGAGGCACGATGTGGGATCCCGAGCAGGCCATTCGGTCTGAACTGCTCTCGTCCGAGATCCTACGCTGGACGGGACGGCCCGCTGTGGCGCGCGTCCTGCTCGCGAGCGGGTTGCCGATCCTGTTCCTGGTCTTCTGGGAAGCCATGGCGATCCATGCGGCGGTGAGCCCGGTCAGGGCGTGGCTCGAGGCGGGTCGGCCACGGGAGTCCCTGCCGCTGGCCCACGTCGCAATGATCGCCGTCGGGCTGCTGTTCCTGGCGAGGACGGCAGGGCCGGTGTTCGCGGCGTCGAGGACAGCCTACGGCATCACCAATCGCAGGGTCATCGTCGTGAGCCGCCTGACAGCACGCCGTGTCCAGTCCGTCGAGGGTGCCTCGATCGGCGGCGTCGACAGGACGGAGCGTTCGAACGGATCAGGCGACATCGTCATCCGGCCGGGCGGTCAGGCTGACCACAGCTTGGCGCTGATCGGGGTGCCGGATGTTCGCCAGGTGACGGAGAAGGTCGAGCAGCTCCGGGCCAGTTTGCCTGCTGCGGGCGACCGGGCGAGCGGCCTGCTGCGGACATAGGCAAGCCACGTCTCCTGATCCCGGGTCGGACAAAGGCCGGCGAGCCGGGATCAGGCCGCCATGTCGCGGAGCAGCGCGGCCAGGAGGCGGTGGTCAGTGTAGTCCTGCTCGTAGTCGGCCAGCATCTCGCGGTCCCACAGCGCCAGCGAGCGGGCCCTGGCCTGCCAGCCGGCAGGCCCACCCGCCCGGATCTCGCATATCCGCTCCAGCCAGGGTGCCTGTCTCGCCACGATCCCGGCCAAAGCCGTCCGTCGTTCCTCGTCGTCCACGATCCGGCCGGGACTGGCGCCAAGCACCATGGCCTCGTGCTCCAGGGCGTCGAAGGCGGCGCAGGCCGCCAGCAGCTCGGCATCCAGCCCGGTAACCTCCAGGCCGACGCAGGGCGCGCCCGTCGCCAGGTCGCGCAGGAACGTCAGGGCGAAGCCCACGTCGTCGTCGGCCAGCTCGGGCGGGTGTCCCTCGCCCAGCAGCACGAGGCCGACCTGCGCCTTGGTCCGCACCCCCTCCGGCGACAGCGGCGGGATCGCCCTGATCCGTCCGGCAAGGGAGTCGCGTGCCTGCAAGGCACGGGCAAGGTCATCCTCGCCGAGCACGGTGGAGGCCGATGTGCGGACCGCGAGGAAGGCGGCGCACAACTCCTGCAACTCGGTATCCGCTGCCGTCGCATCAGTATGCTTCGGCAAGTCCGATCCACTATGGCCGGACACGCCTATAGACCCGGCCGTCGCAGGAGATCGGGCAAGCAAGCCTCCATGCTTTCTGGCGGCCTTGGTGCGGCGCCCGGATGAAAGCCGATCGGCTTGGGCGCAGCTCGACGACATAGCCTTCCGGACACGATGGTCACGGCACCGCTGTCGTTGATGGCTGGTCGATCAGCTACTATGCCTGAGACATAAGGCATGATTGCTCACGCGTCAAGCCCGGAACATCGTGGATGATGCTTCAGACATGATTTCTGCCAAGCAGATCAAGGCGGCCAGGCTGTTTCTGGATTGGGAGCAGCGAGATCTCGCCCAGAAATCCGGTCTGTCGCTGCCCACCATCCAGCGCATGGAGAAGCTTGGCCTTGGGCGTAGCTCGGCAGCGAACGCCGAGAAGATCCGCCTGACCTTGGAAGCCGGTGGAGTGACATTCATTCCTGAGAATGGTGGCGGCGCCGGAGTACGGATGCGCGAGCCGGGCTGAACTCTTCGCTCATGCCCTAAAGTCCGCAGCTAGGCGTGCGCTTCCAATTCCTTGCTGCTGATCGGCAGACGCCGGGCATCGGCGGCACAAGAGGTACAAGCGCGACGAAGTTCAAGCTTGTTCCCGTTGCGTTCTCACTTCATCGTGGGCCATGCAGGCTCCTGCCCCACCTTTCGACCGCGCCATCGCGCTTGCCTGCACCCTGCATACCCTGCGCGGCCGCTGGCTCTACGTCGCCTGCGCTTGCCGAGCCTCGAGCAGCAGGCCCATCCGCCTGCTGCTCGCAGAAAACGGCGCAGCCAAAGGATGCTCCCTGGCGGACGTGGTCGTGCACCTGCGGTGTGACCAATGCCGTGCCCGGCCCTGCACGGTTTATCGTAAGCGTTGCTCTGTGGCCCTTTCCGACGATCAGGCGGGTGTCGGCGCCCAGT
>CAXSFF010000308.1:0-5147 GCA_964236035.1 uncultured Acetobacteraceae bacterium | reverse complement strand
GATCCGCAAGCGGCGCTGGCCTACATCAAGCCGGTCGCGCAGGCTTCCTGGGACCCGCGGGTGCTGAGGAACTACGGGGTGACGCTGGACATGCTGGGGCGCCCGGACGAGGCGCAGGCGGCGTATCGGCGCGGGTTGGCGCAGACGCCGGCCGATCCCGACCTGCGCGGCAACCTGGCGCTGTCGCTGGCGATTTCCGGCGACATGGCCGGCGCGGCGAAGGAGATCAGGGCCGCCGTCAACTCGCCGAACGCCCCGGAGCGGGAGTCGCTCAACCAGGTCATGCTGCTGGCGATGGCGGGCCGGGAGGCCGAGGCGCGGGCGGCGGGGCGGCAGATGGCCCAGCCAGGCAGGATCGAGGCGCTGATCAAGCAGGGCCTCCGCGCCGGCGCCGCGCAGGGTCCGACCGCACGGGCCGCGGCGCTCGGGACCATCACGGCACAGGCGGCGCCGGGCTCGCCGCCGTAGCCGGCGTCGGTTGCGTCAACGGCCCTTGCAGCAAGTCCGCGCCCGCATCGGGGGCCGGGATGCTGACGGGGGTCAAGCTGCCGGCGCCAAGCCCGGGGCTAGCCAGGTTGCCCGGGGCCGCCTGTTCGGACCGGCTATAGTACCGCTCGATGGCGCGGGCCACGGGGAGCGCCGCGCCGGGCGGCAGCGGGCGTCCGCGCTGCAGGTCCTGCTGGCTGACCGCCATCTGCTGCATGGCGTTGGCGGCGGCGCAGCCCGGCGGCATCGAACGCAGCCGGAACGCGTCGTCGGCGGGCCAACTGCCGGGGACGTCCGGCTGGCCCGGCGCCAGGCAATCCGTGGCGACCAGGCGGCGCGTGACCACCGACAGCACGGCGGGATCGAGGCCGGGCGACTCTGAAAGCTGCTCCGGCACGGGCGTCACCACCCGGCCCAGCTCGGCGCCGACCTGCCGCGCCCGCCGCTCGGCCAGCCCGCCCGCCACCGCCAGGGACAGGCTGGCCACCGCCGGCAGGTCGCCGCGCAGCGCCTGCAACGCCGCCGCGCTGTCCGGCGTCAGCACGGCCGTGTGCGACACGAACGCCAGCGGCACCGCCTGCACGGCATCCTGCTGCACATAGAGGCTGGCATTCGGCAGGTACGGGTCAACGCAGGCGCAGGCGCACACTGCGACCAAGCCCAGAGCAAGGGCCGCGCGCATGCTCAATTCACCACGAACCCGCCGGTGCTGCCGGCCCGGTTCTGCTGCGAGGCGTCGTCGGTCGGCAGCGGCGGAGCCTGCGACACGGGCGCCGTCAGGTAAGGCGTGATCAGGATGACCAACTCGGTGTCGCCGCGCTGATACACGCGGGAGCGGAACAGCGCGCCCAGGATCGGGATGTCGGCCAGGAACGGGTAGCGGTCGAGCTGGGTGGACACGTTGCGCATGAACAGCCCGGCGATCGCCACAGTCTGGCCGCTGGCCATCTCGACCGTGGTCTCGGCGCTGCGGGTGGTGAAGGCCGGCACGCTGATGCTGTTGATGACCACGCCGTTGGCGGCGTCGATCTCGCTCACCTCCGGGTGCACGTCCAGGGCGATGCGGTTGCCCGGCAGCAAGGTCGGGGTGAAGGCCAGCGAGACGCCGTAGGGCTTGTACTCGATCGTGGTCACGCCGAAGCTCTGCGGCACGGGGATCGGCACCTGCCCGCCCGCCAGGAACCGCGCCGTGCGGCCGGACACGGTGGTGAGGTTCGGCTCCGCCAGCAGGTTGAGCACCTGCTCGCGCTGCAGCGCGTTGACCAGCGCGTCGGCGTTGACGGAGTGGCCGGTGATGCTGGCGCCGGCGAGGCCGAAGCTCTGGCCGAGGTTGATGCCGTTGAGGATGGTGCCGCGGCCCTGCAGGAAGCCGCCGGTCAGCAGCGTCAGGCCGAAGTTGCCGGACTGGGCGGCGATGTTCCAGTTGATGCCGAGCGTGTTCAGCGCCGTGCGCGACACCTCGGCGATGCGCACGCGCAGGGTGATCTGCTGGGTGCCGATCAGCTCCGTGCGGTCCAGCGGCGCCCGGCCGGAGGTGTTGAAGGCGTTCGCCGTGGCCAGAGCGCCCAGGGCCTCGCCGGGTCCGCGCACCATGCCGGAAACCACCAGCCGGTCGCCCACGAAGCTGAGCGAGACGGGCGCCCCCGCCGCGCGCGTTCCCTGAACGGGGGCGGCATGCACCACGCGGACGTTGAGCGTGCCGGCGCTGCCGTCCTTGGAGGCGGCGGTGATCGAGGTCGTGCCGATCTTGCGGCCGAACACGTAGATCATGCGGGGGGAGACGACCTGCGCGTCGGCCACGGCGGCGTCGGCGACGAAGACGTTGGCGGCGTCCTGGTCGAGCCGGAACAGCCGGCCTTCGCCGATCGGCAGGACGACCGAGTTCTGCGCGCCCTGCACCGCCTGCTGCGCCCGGGCCGCGGGCGGCGGCACGGCGGCGAGCATGGCCGTCAGCAGCGCCGCAAGGATCAGGCGCACGGGCCTGGCTGGTCGCATCGCCCTGCGTCGCCGTCAGCGGACCAGGGTGAAGCTGATGCGGTGCAGGGACGTTGCGGCGCCCGGGCCGGGCGCCGCGTAGAGCCGCCGCGCCGCGCCGAGCACCAGTTGCCGGTAGCTGCGGTTGAGCGGCGGGGTGTGGGAATGGTAGTCGCCGATGGCCTGCATCAGGTCTCCCCGCGTTTCCGCCAGGTAGGTGCGCAGGATCGCCGCGCCGGCCGACACGTTGAAGCAGGCATCGGCCAGCAGCCGCGCCCGCGCCTGCTGCGCCGTACCGTGCATGGCGCGGGCGATGACGGGCAGCCAGCGCGTGTTGACCTGCATCGGCCCCAGGTCCTCGGAGCCGTCCGCATTGCGGCTGGCCATGCCGACCCGGCCACCCTCCACCAGGGCGATCGCCGGCATCACGCGCGGCGGCAGTTGGTTCATCGCGGCCACCAGAGCCATGCAGGCGAGCAACGGGGCAGCCATTGATTTTAGCCGTCTTTCATTCGTGGCCCCAAGAAGGAGCGGGTTCTTGCACCGCCGTAAGTAACGGCATTGTCAGGCCCGCAAGGGTTATTAAAGCGTTAATGCCCGCCCTGCCCCCACTCCGGCGTGGGAGTGTGGCCCCCCTGCCGGACCACGGAGCATGACGTGAACCGACGAAGTGGACCTGCGCGGCACCGGTGAGCATACTGGCGCCATCAGGAACGGGGAGCCTTGCCATGAGCCAGCCGATCGACCTCATCCTCCGCGGCGGCCACGTGATCGACCCGGCGACGGGGTTCGACGGCATCGCCGACGTGGCGGTCGGCCAGGGCCGCATCGTCGCCGTCGGTGCCGCGCTGGCCGCACCCGGCGCCGCCGAGACCGACGTGCGCGGCCGCCTGGTGATTGCCGGCATGATCGACACCCACGGCCACGTCTACCAGCACGTCACCGGCCGCTTCGGGCTCGACCCGGACATGGTCGGCGTCCGCTCCGGCGTCACCACGGTGGTGGACCAGGGCGGCCCCAGCTGCATGACGCTGCCCGGGTTCCGCAAGTTCATCGCCGAGCCCGCCGCCAGCCGCGTGCTGTGCTTCATCTCGGCCTACCTTGCCGGCGGACTGGAGGGGCACCTGTACCCCGACCTGTACGGCCCCGGCCAAGTCAACGTCGCCGCCACCGTGAAGGCCGCGCGCGACAACCCCGACCTGGTGCGCGGCATCAAGGCCCATGCCGAGATCGGCGGCCAGTCGCGCTGGGGGCTGGAAGTGATCAAGCTTGGCAAGGAGATCTCGTCGCAGGCCGGGCTGCCGCTGTACATCCACCTGGGCCAGCTGTGGCCGACCAAGGACGCCGCCGTGGTCGACCCGGACGAGGTGGTGCGCGCGCTGGTGCCGCTGATGGAGCCGGGCGACATCCTGGCGCACCCGTTCACCCGCCACCCCGGCGGCTTCATTTCGGCCGAGACGGGCGAGGTGCATCCCGTGGTGTGGGAGGCGCTGGCCCGCGGCGTGCGCGTGGACGTGGGCCACGGCAGCCACTTCTCGTTCGACATGGCGCGCCGCACCCTGGCGCAGGGCATCCGCCCGTTCACCCTCGGCGCCGACATGCACGGCTACAACGTCCGCGTGCCGGACGGGTCGAGCGAGGTCAGCGCCAACCCGTTCTTCGGCGTGGCGCCGTTCAACCTCACCAACGCGATGACCAAGCTGCTGGCGCTCGGCGTGCCGTTGCCCGAGGTGGTTGCCACCGTCACCGCCAACCCGGCGGCGATGATCGGCCTGTCGGACCAGCTCGGCAGCCTGGCGCCGGGCCGGGTGGCGGACGTGTCCGTGCTGGATATCCTGCCGGGCCGCTTCGACCTGCGCGACAACAGCGGCGAGGTGGTGGTGGCGTCCGAGATGCTCGTGCCGCTGTTCGCGCTGAAGTCCGGCCGGCGTCATGAGGCCGACTCGCCGCTGATCCCCGTTCCGATGCAGGCCGCGGCCTGACCGAGCCGCGCTGGGTCGCCGTCGCGGCCCGTTCCGCCATCGCGCCGGGCCGGATGGTCGAGGTCGAGGCGGCGGGCGCGGCGGTGCTGCTGTATGACCTGGATGGCACGGTGTTCGCGACGGCGGCGATCTGCCCACACCATTCGGCCTGGCTGTCGCAGGGCTCGGTCGACGGCGATTACGTCGACTGCCCGCGGCACATGGGGCAGTTCCATATCCCGACTGGGCGCCTCACCCGCGGCCCGGCGTGCCCGGACCTGCGAACCTACCCCGTGCGGGTCGATGATGGCCGGGTTTGGGTAGGTTTGGCGGCTGCACCCTGAAATACGGGAGACCCAGCCGCTTGGCGGCGTGTGGATGATTGCGGTGTTCGGTTTCGCCGGGCTGACGCTCCGGCTTGACGGTCTGGCCATCAAACCGCGGCTGCCGGCTGGCTGGGCCACGCTGGCGTTCAGGTGCCAATGGCGTGGCCGTCATCTCAAGATTTGCATCGATGGCTCGTCTAATCCCTCAATTATTAGCAGCAAGGAAAGTTTATGCCTATTTTTAAGGCAGTATCTAAAATACTATTGCATCCATTGAGATATGTCCATATTTTGCGACATGGCAATATTTTTTATTGACGTTCACGACGGCAAGTATTTTACCCATGATGATTTCGGCACCGACTTTCCAAACCCGGAGGCCGCGCGCGACCAGGCGATG
>CAXSFF010000307.1:0-5148 GCA_964236035.1 uncultured Acetobacteraceae bacterium | reverse complement strand
CGATGAAGTGCACGTCGCGGCTCAACCGGTCGAGCTTGGCGACCAGCACCGGGCAACGCAGCCGCTTGGCGACGGCCAGCGCTTGCGCCAGCTGCGGCCGGCGGTCGAGCGCATCCGACCCCTTGCCGGTTTCTACCTCGGTGAACGCTTGGGCGATTACGTAGTCTTGCTGCAAGGCGAACGCGCTGCAGCGCTCTTTCTGGGCATTTAGTCCTAGCCCTGACCGTCCCTGCCGTTCGGTGGAGACGCGGTAGTAGGCGACAACGGGCTGCATGGCTGCCTAGTTTCGCGCCATTTGGCGGCATGTGTCAACAGGCTAAACCACACTTTAGCCCATTGAAATTGTGACCTAAAAACACGTGCATGCCGCAAAATCATGGCGTTCTTTGCTGCTCAAAGTTTGATCGGCGAAAGCAGTCTAAGGTTGCGTTTTGGTCGCCTGTGTACAATTCGGTCCAGGGTCCCAGTACCCCGCCCGCCGGAGCAGGTGGCAGGTGATCGGCGACGGGCTGCGCTCGCGCACGGACGAGCGTCGGGCCACCGAGGTGGATGTGGCTGTCCATGCCCTCAACCGCATGCTGGAGTTGGGACGCCCGAACCACGTCCGCATCGCCTGACGCCCGAGCGGGGCTGGGGTAACTGCGCCTGCACGTCACCTCCGTGCAACACGGCTCATTGAGCAGGACCACAGCAACGTCAGGCATCACTTCGCCCGCTTCCGGCCCAAGACCAAGGTGGTGTCCAAATTCCGCACCATGGTCAATCTGTCGCTGCGCCTGCTGCACCATCCGCAAGACCCTGCGAGCTATGCCGCTTACGCCAAGATCTTCTTAGATATCTTCGGTTAGAACTCTCCTCCAGGTTAGCGCTCCCAAATAGAAACTAAACATACCAATGTAGTCCTATGGAAGTTGTCCTTAATACAAATGTATAATTCCTTTGCAAGTGCATAATATTCTTGACGCATTTAGGGGCGCCATGTTGATTTTAATTCGAAATGGAAGTGGGTGCGTGATCGATGGCAGCTCTTGATGGCGCGACATTGCTGTCCGCAGCGACAATGCCGGAGCGGCAGCCGCCTCGTGACGACCTAATGCATTTTCAGAAAATGGCGGCTCTTGGCGAGCTTGCCAGTGGGATCACCCACGATTTTCGGAATGTTCTTCAGACCGTCATCTCTACGCTCGAGCTCCTCGAAAGCCGATCCAACAACCCGGCCGAGGTCCAGCGACTGGCAGCATCGGCCTTGCGGGCATCCGAACGTGGTATCGGCCTGACCAAACGACTGCTCAGCTTCTCGCGTCACGAGGCGATGGCGGCACGGCCAATCTGCCTGCTCTCTTCCTTGGAAAGCGCAACGGAAACGCTGAGCCGGACGATTGAGGCACGGATGAATGTCGGGGTTGAAGCGCCCCCGCCCAACTTATGGCCGGTGGTCATCGATCCGATTGAGTTTGAGCTCGCACTCATCAACCTGGGATTGAACGCCCGAGACGCGATGCCGAATGGCGGCCGCATCCGATTTGGTGCGCGCAACGTGACAATTCCTGCTGTCGACCGCCGCGCCTCTCAGCAGCCGGCAAAACACGTTCAAGCCAATCGGCGGGGCTCTCGTCTGCCGCTGTCCGGGGGTGACTATGTGGCAATCAGCGTCGGGGACACCGGCACTGGAATGGACAAGGCAACCTTGGCGCGTGCGGTTGAGCCTTTCTTCACGACCAAGCCGGTCGGCAAAGGCACCGGCTTGGGACTCGCGGCGGTGCATACACTGGCCATTCAAGCCCAAGGCACGCTCCGGATCATGAGTGAAGAGGGCTGTGGGACAATGGTGGAAATATGGCTTCCGCGTGCAAGGGCGCCGATCTTGATCCCATCGGTTAAACCAGACGAGCAGGCAGGGCAAAACTAGTTCAGGCGGTTTCATAGGCGCGGCCAAGCCACCGTTCGATCCTGTCTGTGAACGCATAACATATAACAACCAGGCATCACCATCTGAGCCAAGGTTACACATGTTGCCATAGCTGTGTGATCATGAGGGCCGACGATCTCGCGCGACACATCGTGCCTTTTCGTCCTAAAGGCAACGGTGATCCCTGCCATTGTATGCGGCCTTTACCGCCAATTAATCATCTTCGGCCATCATCGTGAGATGACGGTCCCTCCATCACCCGCACCGCAACCGTGGACACGGCGGCTGTCTGACAAGCTCCGGTTGGCATTTCACACGGCCCGCGATGAGGCTGATCTTTGGATCGCCGAGCGGCTGCTAAACCAGATGTGCAAGCGCACCCGATCTCCGTCTGTGCTTGCAAATGGCCTGGGCCGTTGCAAGCGCGAAAACCTGAGCAGGGTCACCGGCTCGGCTGCGGGCGAGCTAGCATTGCATGTGTTAGGCGCCGTTGCCCACTTCGAGCAGCGGCTGACTGCCGAAGGCAGCAAGGATGGTATCGCGCTTAAGCTGAGCCAGGCTGGGCTGTCCCTCACGACCGCCGCCCGGCAGGTGGGGTTGGGCCGGGCCATTGTGTACCGCAAGATGGCGCACGTGAGCGTTAGTCGGCTGGCATGAGCCTGATCCTGGACGCGCCGGCGGCCACCGGCGAGGAACTGCGGGAGCAGAGCATGCACGGCTTCACCGCCGCGATGGTCGCCAACGACGACTTCCGCCTGCTCGCCGACAATCTGCCGACGCTGTGCTGGATGGCCAGCGCCGACGGCTACATCTTCTGGTACAACCGACGATGGCATGAGTACTGCGGGACGACCCCCGCGCAGATGGAGGGCTGGGGCTGGCAGTCCGTGCACGACCCGGCCGTGCTGCCCGACGTGCTGGAGCGCTGGCGGACCTCGATCGCCACCGGCGCGCCGTTCGAGATGACGTTCCCCCTGCGCGCCGCCGATGGGGCCTTTCGGCCCTTCCTGACCCGCGTGCAGCCTGTTCGAAACAAAGCCGGGCAGGTCACGCGCTGGTTCGGCACCAACACCAACATCACGCCGCAGGTGGCCGCCGAGGAACGCCTGCGCGAGCTGGTCGGCACGCTCGACCTCGCGGCTGTCATGGTGCGCGACCTGGACGGCACGATCCGGTTCTGGTCGCGAGGCTGCGAGCGCCTCTACGGCTGGGCGGCGGAGGAGGTGGTGGGCCGGAATGCCCGCGAGCTGCTGCGAACCGAATTCCCAGTGCCCCTGGCCGAGGTCGAGGCGGTTCTGTTGCGCGACGACGCGTGGCGCGGCGACCTGGGCCACGCGCGCCGCGATGGCACCCCGCTGGTCGTGGCCGCGTTCAAGGCGCTGCGCCGGGACGAGCGGGGCCGCCCGGCCGCAGTCATGGAGAGCCTTGCCGACGTGACGGCGCTGCGGCGGGCGCAGGCGGATTTGGAGCGGCTCAACGCGGAGCTGGAGATGCGCGTCCAGGCGCGCACGTTGGATCTGATGGCCGCGGAGGCCAACCTCCGCCAAGCGCAGAAGATGGAGGCGGTCGGCCAGCTCACGGCCGGGATCGCGCACGACTTCAACAACCTGCTCACCGGCATCATGGGCAGCCTGGAGCTGCTGCAGGCGCGGGCCGCACAAGGACGGCTGAGCGAGGCCAACCCCTATATCAACGCGGCCCAGGGAGCGGCCAAGCGGGCGGCTGCGCTTACCCACCGGCTGCTGGCCTTCTCGCGCCAGCAGACGCTTGACCCCAAGCCGGTCAACGTCAATCGCTTGGTCGCCGGCATCGAGGAGCTGGTCCGCCGCACGGTGGGACCCGCGATCATGGTCGAGGTGGTGGCTGCGGGCGGGCTGTGGACCACCCTGGTCGACCCGGGCCAGCTCGAGAGCGCGCTGCTCAACTTGTGCATCAATGCGCGCGACGCCATGCCAGACGGCGGACGGCTCACGATCGAGACCGGCAACCGCTGGCTCGACGAGCGGGCCGCACCTGAGCGAGGCTTGCTGCCTGGCCAGTACGTTTCGCTCAGCGTCAGTGACAACGGCACCGGCATGACGCCCGAAGTGGTCGCGCGCGCCTTTGATCCCTTCTTCACGACCAAGCCCATCGGCATGGGCACCGGGCTGGGACTGTCCATGATCTACGGCTTTGCTCGCCAGTCTCAGGGCCAGGTGCGAATTTACTCCGAGGTTGGGCACGGCACGGTGGTGTGCCTCTACTTGCCGCGGCACTTGGACAAGGCGGAGGAGGCGGAAAGCGCGCCGGACTGGGCCGAGGCGCCTCGGGCACGGCAGGGTGAGACCGTGCTGGTGGTGGACGACGAACCCACGGTGCGGATGTTGGTCACCGAGGTGCTGGAGGATCTCGGCTACACCGCGATCGAAGCGGCGGACGGCGCGGCTGGGCTGAAGGTGCTGCAATCCGATGTCCGCATCGACTTGCTGGTCACCGATGTGGGCCTGCCTGGAGGCATGAACGGGCGGCAGGTCGCAGATGCGGCGCGCGGCGCGCGGCCGAAGCTGAAGGTCCTGTTCATCACCGGCTACGCCGAGAACGCGGTGCTTAGCCACGGTCATCTCGATGCGGGCATGCACGTTCTGACCAAGCCATTCGCCATGGAGGCGCTGGCCAGCCGGATCAAGAACTTGATCGCTGGAGGTTAAGCGGCGCGTGGCACGAGAGTTTGCTCTGCACCATTCCGAAACATAGCTCTGTCCATTTGAGTAGAAGCGTTAGAGCCGTCGTTCAACGCCAGTGCGCCAATGCATCGCCTGGCGGCACAGGTTGGTTTATAGGTGGTGTTTCCATACAGGGAAGATTTGCCGCCCCGGGGTCTGGGAGCAACGCGACGGGAAATGTATGCAACGGCGGAGGTTGAGCCGACGCAAAACCCTTGATCCGAGGTTCCCGCACATTCTTCCCACCCGACCCCGTTTGCCGCACAGTAATCGACAGGGTTGGGGGATATCGCCAGGCTTCGGCCCCCTGGTGACGGCAACCCCCTGTTTGCCATCGGCACCCGGCCCCAAGCGGACTCAGCAAACCCCTGCTTTGACACGCTGCCGGGCGCTCATGAACGAACCGGTTGGGATGCGTTCCGGCGCGAAGCTCGCAAAGCCGATCCCAGGGACGCCGGAGTAGATGGCCTCCATCCCCCCGCGCAACCGGTAGGTTTCGTGCCAAATGCCTCCGCCTCGCGAGTCCCGGGCGAAATC
>CAXSFF010000306.1:0-5151 GCA_964236035.1 uncultured Acetobacteraceae bacterium | reverse complement strand
CGCCACGGCAGCCAGCGTCGCCGGGTCCAGCTCGATCACCACCCCCTCGGCGCGCACCCGGCACCGCACCGTGCGCGGCGACACCCGGGCCGTGACCAGCTGCTCGGCGGCGTGCACCATGGCGAGCACGGGCGCCTCGATGCGGATGCCCGTCTCGACCCGGCTCGACAGGCACGGCGCGGACGGCAGCTCCGACAGCGCGCCCAGACCCAGCTCGACGGCGATGGCGCGCACGGTCTGCTTGTCGATCCCCGCCTCCACAAACGGGTGGCGCACGGCGTGGTCGCGGGCGGCGTCCAGGCCCGGGCGATACTCGCCGAGGTCGTCGAGGTTGGCGCCGGAGACGACCTGGTGCGCGGTGCGCCGGGCGACGGCGCCGTACAGATTGGTCTTGCAGAAGAAGCAGCGGTTGACGGGGTTGGCGCGATACGCCGGGTCGGCGAACTCGCCGGCGTCGAACACGTCGAGCCGCCAGCCCTCGATCGCGGCCAACGCGCGGGTGCGATCGGTCGCCTCGGCCGGGACGGCGGGCGAGGTGGCGTGGTGCATGGCCGCCGCGACGCCGAACGCACGGTGCGACACGGTGGCGAGGGTGAGGCTGTCGATGCCTCCGCTGACCGCCACCGCGATGTGGTCCATGGTCGCGAGCGCCGCGCGCAGCCGCTCAAGTGGCGTCATCGGAGGCTCCTTCGGCTTGCTGTTCCGCCACGCGCCGGATGCGGGTGCGTGCGGCGTGCGAGGCGACGCCACCCAGGTGGTCGGCCTCGGCCTTGCCCGTCACGCCGGAGGGCCGCTCCACCAGCTTGACGGTGACGGCGTTGCCCTCGACTTCGGTTTCGGCGAACCGCCGGGTCAGGGCACGGCCTTGCGCCAGGTGGGTGCGCAATCCGATCGTGGTGGTCTCCTGGAAGCATAACGCGACCACATCTTCGAGCGCGTCCGGCCGTGTCAACACCTGGACGTGCACGGCGAGGCGGGACTTCTTGCCGAACGCTGCCATCTGCACAACGTCGTGCACGCCAGGCGCCGCGCGCACCCGCTCCAGCCCCAGCGCCAGGTCCTCGCCCGATTGGTCGTCGACCTCGAAGCTGATCACGGCAAGCTCCCGATGACCGACCGTGCGGGGGCCGATCGCGGCCGGTGCGTCGCCTGTCTCGAACACCAAGACGCGCAGGCAGTTGCTGATGCCGGGCAGGCGGCGGCTACCGAAGCCGTGACCGGAGCGCCGCAGCACCCCCGACCCCGGCGACGCGGCGCAAGCGAGGTGACGCAAGATGGCGGCCCCCGTCGGCGTGACCCGCTCGCCGGCGATGCCGTCGTCGGTCATGGCGAAGCCCTCCAGCAGCAGCGCCGTCGCCGGGGCGGGGACCGGCAGCAGCCCGTGCGCCGTCCGCACCGTGCCGCCGCCTACCGGCAGCGGCGCCACGCTCCAGCGCGCCGGTTCCAGCGCCGCGATCAGGGTCGCGGCGGCGACGATGTCGGCGATGGAATCCTTGGCGCCGACCTCGTGGAACGTCACCTGCTCCGGGGCCAGCCCATGCACCCGCGCCTCCGCATCGGCGAGCACGGCGAAGATGCCGATGGCGTGCGCCCGCGTCCGCTCCGGCAATGCGGCGCGCTCCAGCATCGCCCGGATCTCGCTCCAATGCGTGTGGTGGTGGTGCGGGGCCGCATCGACCTCGAACCGCGATCCGGTCAGCACGCCGTCCGCATGCGCCAGCAGCCGGCATGGCACGCCGGCGACGGCGTGCGCCGCCGCGACCACGGCGTCGCGATGCTCGGGGAAGGCATCGAGCAGACAGGCCACGACCATGTCGCCGGCCGCGCCCCCGAGCGGGTGGAAATGGATGTGCCGCATGCGCCTTATCGCCCTAGTGTGCGACGCCAACGCGACAGGGGAGCGATCGGCTGGCCCGCGGATGCGATTTGCCTGACGACCCGGTCATTTCCGTTGTTTGACAAACGGCCAGCATCCCAATAGGCGGTGGCCGGATTCAAAGCCTGCGCCCAGAATTGTGCCCGTAGCGCTTCCTTCGGGCAGGCCAGCAGGTCATGGGACGTGCCGCACGAGACCGCGAATCGGCGATGATGGCTGACTTCTCTCCTCTCCCCTTGCGGGAGGGATGCCGCGCCCGTGACGTAGTTGACGTGACCACCCCTCCTCCCGCAAGGGGAGGAGGAGCAGTGCACCAGTCATCGTCCAATGCCGTTGGCATAGCTCCACCTGAAGGTCCGCGATGTCCGATCCCACCGTCTACCTGGCCGGCCCGACCGTGTTCGAACCGGACCCGGACGCGATCTTCGCTGTCATGAAGCAGATCTGCGCGCGGCATGGCCTGGTGGGAGTCTCGCCGCTCGACAACCAGGTTGGGCTGGAGGCCATCGCGCCGGGCCTGCCGCTCGCGACGCGGATCGTCACCGCGGACATCGCGCTAATGCGCCGATGCGACGCCGGGGTATTCTGCCTGGACAGCTTCCGGCGCGGCCCCGAGATGGACCCGGGCACCGCGTTCGAGGTCGGCTACATGCATGCCTTGGGCAAGCCGCTGGCCGGCTGGACCCGCGACCCGCGCGACTATCCCGAGCGCGTGCGGGCCTTCTTCGCCGAAAGCTTCGGCTTCGCGTTAAGCAACGCGGCACCCGGCGGCACAGGCAGCCAAAGCGGCGGCTCGCGCGACCCGGACGGCATCATGGTGCATTCCGAGGGCTGCCTGCAAAACGCGATGGTGCAGGTCGGCATCGCCCTCGGCGGCGGCGGCGTGCATGCCGACGCCGTATGGACGGCCGCGTTCGAGCAGGCGACCGTCGACCTGGCAACGCGCCTGCCGCGCGAAAGCTAGGCCGCCTTCAGGAAATCTCCCAGCTTGGTGATCGCGGTCGGCTTGTCGGTCTTGTCCAGCGCCGCCAGCTCGGCCGCCAGGCGGTCCATCGCCGCCTCGTAGATCTGCCGCTCGCTGAAGCTCTGGTCCGGCTGCCCGGCGTTGCGGTGCAGGTCGCGCACCACCTCGGCGATCGCCAAGGGGTCGCCGGAGTTGATCTTCGCCTCGTACTCCTGCGCCCGGCGCGACCACATCGTCCGCTTGATGCGCGCCCTGCCCTTCAGCACCGCCATCGCCTCGTCGAACATCTTGCGCGTCGCCAGCTTGCGCAACCCGGCGGAGCGCGCCTTCGACACCGGCACCCGCAACGTCATGCGGTTCTCCTCGAACGTGATGTGGATCAGTTCGAGCGTGTGCCCGGCGATCTCCTCGGTGGCGATCCGCTCGACCTTGCCGACGCCATGGGTCGGGTACACGACGTGGTCGCCCTCGACGAAAATCTCCGCCTTGGACGGCAGCCGCGCGTGCATGATCGGGCGGTTCGGCACACCCGGCATGTGGCCGGGCATGCGCGGAGCGACGCGGTTGGACGCCTTCGGCAGCTCCTCCTCGTCCTCCTCCTCCTCCTCGGGCGCGTCGATGCTGCCGATCGCCTCGACGTCGGCATCGTCCTCGACCGCCTCGATCAGCGGGTCTACGCCCAACTCCTCGTCCACGCCCAGCCCGGGCGCGACATCGGGCACCGCGCCGTCGATCAGGCCGTCGAGCGGATCGACCTGCGCGAAGTCGTTGCCGGCGTCGATGTCGTCCAGCGGGTCAGCCGGGTCGTTGGGGGCGTGGCCTGGCTTGTCGGCCGGCAACACCTCGTCGTCGCGCATCGGCTCCGGCTCCTTCTTCTCGACAGAATCGGAGGCATGGATCGCGGATGACGGGTTCGGCACAGTTGCAATGGTCCCCAGAGAGACGGCGGACGCCGGATGCGTGCCGTGATTATGCAGCCGACCTGAAGCGCCGCAGGTGGCTGACCAGGCCGTGCCATAGCACGAACGCCGGCCAGCGTCACGCCGCCGGTTCAGCCGACGCCGGGTTCCGCGGAGAACAGCTCGGCCTTGCCGGGCTTGTCCTTCCACTCATCCGCATCCGCCGGCGGGGTGCCCTTGCGGGTAATGTTCGGCCACGTCTTGGCGAAGATGGCGTTGCGCTCGGCCCAGGCGCTGGCGCGGTCGTCGCTGTCCGGCACGATCGCCTCGGCCGGGCATTCGGGTTCGCAGACGCCACAGTCGATGCACTCGTCCGGATGGATCACGAGTATGTTCTCGCCGACGTAGAAGCAGTCCACCGGACACACCTCGACGCAATCCATGTACTTGCAACGAATACAGTTCTCGGTGACCACGTAGGTCATCGGCATGCTCCTCAATACGCGATCGGGCAGGGTCAGAAGTGGGACGTCATGCCTAGGTTTCATCCCCCGCGCAAGCAACCAGGATTTCCAGCGACGGCGTGCCGATGATGGGGTCGGCCAATTCCTCGTACAGCGCGCGAGCCTCGGGCGCCGGGCCGCGGCGGGCGGCGAGCGCCAGGACGCGGACCACGCGCACGCCGTGCGGCATCGGCAGCGTCAGCACGTCGCCGGGCCGCAGCCGCGCGTGTGGCTTGTCGGTGGGCTGGCGGTTGATCCGCACGCTGCCGTCGGCGACCCAGCGCGAGCAGGCGGCGCGCACCTTCATGAACCGCGCGCACCACAGCCACTTGTCCAGGCGCTGCCAGTCGCGGTCCTCTGCCCCGCTCATCTACGAAGGTTGGCGAGCGCCGCGAAGGGGCCGTCGGTGCGCGCCGGCGCAATCGGCTGCGGCTGCCGCGCACGGTCGGCGGCGCGGCCGGCGCCAGCGGCCAGCATCGGCGGCGCGGGCGGGCCGAACGCGCCGGGCTCCAGCCCGGCGGCCGGGATCATGCGGCCGCCCAGCGCGCGCAGCACCGCGGGCAGCAACTCGGCGCGCACCGACAGCCGCGGCGCCAGCCCCGGGGGCACGGCGGCGGGGCCGCGCCGGGTCATGAAGGCGAGTTCCGCCGCGACCCGCTCCGCCACGTCCAGCCGCAGCAGCACGGGGCCGGCGGGGAACCAGCCCAACGCCTCAGCGAACCCGGGCGGCCAGTCGGGCGGCGCCGCCAGCGACACCAGCCCGCCAGCAGGCACTGTGGGCGTCGGCAGCCGCCGAGCCGCCGCCCATAGCTGCGCCCGCAGCGCCATCGCACGCGGCTTCAGCAAGGCCGGCATGAACAGCGCGAACCGCCCGGCCCGCACGCCCAGCCCCTTCAGCCGCCCGCGCAA
>CAXSFF010000305.1:0-5154 GCA_964236035.1 uncultured Acetobacteraceae bacterium | reverse complement strand
GCTGGCGCTGATGGCGCTGGCGGCGGCCGGGTTCCTGGTCGACAGCACGCCGCTGCTGTTCGCCGTGCTGTTCGGCCTCGGCATGCAGGCGACCGTGTTCAGCCCGCTGAAGTACGGCATCCTGCCCAGCCACTTGGCGGAGGGCGAGCTGGTCGAGGGCAACGGCCTGGTCGAGGCCGGCACCTTCCTCGGCATCCTGGCCGGCACCATCGCCGGCGGCGCGCTGTTCGCCCTACCGAACGGCCCCGTGATCGTGTCCGCCGCCGGGCTGCTGGTGGCCGTCGCCGGCGTCGCCACCGCGTTGCTCATCCCGCGCGCCGCACCCGGCGATGCTGGCCTGCGCATCGTCTGGAACCCCGTCGCCGAGACCACGCGGCTGCTCGCCAGCGCGCGGGCGAACCGGCCGGTGTGGCTGTGCCTGCTGGGGCTGAGCTGGTTCTGGGTGGTGGGCGCGACCCTGCTGACCGAGCTGCCGACGCTGGTACGCGACGACCTCGGCGCCGACGCGCACGTGGTGACGCTGATGCTGGCGTTCTTCTCCGTCGGCGTCGGCACGGGGTCGCTGCTGTGCTCGCGGCTGCTGAAGGGCGAGGTGACCGCGCGCTACGTGCCGTTCGCCGCCCTCGGGCTGTCCGTGTTCATCTGGGACTTCGGCCACGCGGTGAACCACGCCGCCGGCCTTGCGAGCGTGCACGCCATCCTGACCACCTTCGCCGGCTGGCGCATGCTGGTCGACCTCGGGCTGCTGTCGGCGTGCGGCGGGCTGTATTCGGTGCCGCTGTACGCGATCATCCAGGAGCGCTCGGCCGTCTCTCACCGCGCCCGCATGATCGCGGCCAACAACGTGGTGAACGCCGCGGCGATGGCGGGCGCGGCCGGGCTGGCGGCCGTGCTGGCGCTGGTCGGGGTGGCGCCGGTGACGGTGCTGCTGCTGACGGCCGCCGCCAACCTGGTGGTCGCCGTCTGGATCGTCCGGCTGCTGCCGCAGGAGACGGTGCGCGCCGTGTTCCGCTGGTACTTCACAACCTTCCACGGCGTCCACGTGACGGGCCTCGAGCATCTCCGTGCCGCCGGCGACCGCGCCGTCGTCGTGGTCAACCACCAGAGCTTCCTGGACGGCTGCTTCGTCGCCGCGTTCCTGGACGGCGCGCCGACCTTCGCCGTCGACGTCCACATCGCGCAGCAATGGTGGGCACGGCTGTTCCTGACGGCGGTCAAGAGCTTCCCCGTCGACCCGGCAAGCCCGTTCAGCGCCAAGACCATGGTCAAGGCGGTGCGCGACGGCCAGCAACTGGTGATATTCCCTGAGGGCCGCATCACCACCACGGGCGCGCTGATGAAGGTCTACGAGGGCGCCGGCATGGTGGCCGACAAGGCGCAGGCGGCGATCATCCCCGTCCGCATCGAGGGGCTGCAGTTCACGCCGTTCTCCCGCATGGCCGGCCAGGTGCCGCGCCGCTGGTTCCCGCGCCTGTCGCTCACGGTGATGCCGCCGGTGCACCTGTCGCTCGACCCCGAGCTGCGCGGGCGCGCCCGCCGCCAGGCCGCCGGCAGCGTGCTGCAATCGGTGATGGAGCAGACCATGTTCGCGGCCTCGCCAACCAACCGATCATTGTTCGCCGCCCTGCTCGCCGCGCGGCACCGCTTCGGCGCGGCCATGCCGATCGTGGAGGACACCGCGCGCGCGCCGCTCAGCTACGGCCGGGTGGTGCTGGGGGCTGCCGTGCTGGGCCGCCGCCTGGCGCGGCTGGCGCCGCCGGGCGGGCGCATCGGCGTCATGCTGCCGAACGCCAGCGGCGCCGTGGTGACGTTCTTCGCGTTGCAGGCGTTCGGCCGGGTGCCGGCGATGCTGAACTTCTCCGCCGGCGCCGAGGGCATGCTGGCCGCCTGCGCCGCCGCCCAGGTCACCACCGTGCTGTCCTCGCGCGCCTTCGTGGAGAAGGGCAAGCTCAACGCCGCAGTGGCGCGCATGGCGGCGACCGTGCAGTTCGTCTGGCTGGAGGACGTGCGCGCGGGCATCGGCCTCGGCGCCAAGCTGCGCGGCTGGATCGACGGCAGGCGGGCGTCACGGCTGCCGGGCGCGCGCCTGCCGGGCAGCGCGCCGGCCGCCGTGCTGTTCACCAGCGGGTCGGAGGGCGCGCCGAAGGGCGTGGTGCTGAGCCACCGCAACATCCTGTCCAACATCGCGCAGGTGGCGGCGGTGATCGACTTCAACTCGGCGGACCGGGTGTTCAACGCGATGCCGATGTTCCACTCCTTCGGCCTGACCGGCGCCACGCTGCTGCCGATCCTGTCCGGCGTGCGCAGCTTCCTGTACCCGTCGCCGCTGCACTACCGCATCGTGCCGGAGCTGATCTACGACACCAACAGCACCATCGCGTTCGGCACTGACACCTTCCTGAGCGGATGGGCGCGGTTCGCGCATCCGTACGACTTCCACAGCCTGCGCTACATGATCTCCGGCGCCGAGCGGGTGCGCCCGGAGACCCGGCAGGTCTATGCCGAGCGCTTCGGCGTGCGGGTGCTGGAGGGCTACGGCGCCACCGAGACCTCGCCCGTGCTGGCGCTCAACACGCCGATGCACAGCAAGCCGGGCGCGGCTGGTCGCCTGCTGCCGGCGATGGACTACCGCCTGGACCCCGTCGAGGGCATCGCCGAGGGCGGGCGCCTGGTGGTGCGCGGCCCCAACGTGATGCTGGGCTACCTGCGCGGGTCGGCGCCGGGGGTGCTGGAGACGCTGGCGGACGGCTGGTACGACACGGGCGACGTGTGCACGGTGGACGCGGAGCGGTTCGTGACCATCGTGGCGCGGGCCAAGCGCTTCGCCAAGATCGCCGGCGAGATGGTGTCGATGCCGCAGGCGGAGGCGATGGCGGCGGCGCTGTGGCCGGACGCGGCGCACGCCGTGGTCGCCGTGGCGGACGCGCGCAAGGGCGAGGCGCTGGTGCTGCTGACCACTCAGGCCGACGCGACCACGGGCGCGCTGCTGGCCCATGCCCGGGCGCAGGGCACGGCGGAGATCGCGGTGCCGCGCAGCATCCGCGTGGTGGCGGCGCTGCCGCTGCTGGGCACGGGCAAGGTGGACTACGCGGCAGCGGCCCGCTCCGTGGTGGAGCAGGCGGTGGCGGCTTAGCGAGACAACTTCAGTTGGACAGCCCGCGCACAACCGCCTCCACCACGGTGCGGATCTGCTCGCGCAGCACGGGGAGCGGCAGGGTCGCCACCTTCTCGTCCAGGCCGAGCGCCACCATGCCGTGCACGGCGGAGAACAGGCTGCGCGCCAGCAACGCGCAGTCCGCCGCCGGCAGGTCCGGGCGCAGGGCGGCGAGCGGCGCCTCGATGTGGGAGAAGGCGGCGGCCTGCTGCACGGCATACCATTCCGGCGCCGCCTGGCCGCCAAGGCTATGCTGGAACAATGCCGCCCACAGCCGACGGTGGCCGCTGGCGTAGTCGAGATAGGCCAGCGCCAGCTGCACCAGGTGCGGCACGGAGTCGCTGGGACGCTCGCCGCTCAGGGCGGCGTCGATGGCGGCCAGGGTGCGGGCGTTGACCGCGAGCACCAGCGCGTCGAGGTCGGGAAACACCGTGTAGATGGCGCCGACCGAGCAGCCGACCGCCTCCGCCAGGCCGCGGGCCCGCAGCCCGTCGAGGCCGTCGCCGGCGATCATCGCCTCGGCGGCGGCGATCAGGGCATCGTGCAGGTCCTGGTGGCGGCTGAGCGTGGCGCTCCGGGCGGTTCGCGGCTGGGTGGTCATGCACGCGGCTCATACAGGATCGCCCGCCACGGGCGCCATCGGCAGGCCCCTGACTTTTCTCCGCTGGAGGAGAAGGTAGCAGTCGATTCCCATAGGATCGGTGTGCCACAGTAACGGTATCCCTTCAGGCGAGGCGGCTGCGATGGCACCAACACGACTGGGTTCACAGCTGCGTCCCATGCACCAAGCCCGCCCCATGCGGCCAAGTCTGGTGTTGCTGCCGGTCGTCCTGCTGGCAGCGTGTGCGCAGCCGGTTCGCCAAGAGGGCCGTGCGGGGCGCGCGGGATACGACTGGCCGGTGCCATACGACGGCACCGATCCCGCTGCCGAGGGCCGCGCTGCCCTCAGCCGCAACGTGCCCAGGCGCTTCTATGCGCCGCCGGGCGCCGGGTCGGACCCCTGGGGGCCTTACATCCACGAGGCAGCCCAGCGCTTCCGGGTGCCGGAGCAGTGGGTGCGCGCGGTGATGCACCAGGAGTCGGGCGACCAGGAACAGGTGGTGTCCTCCGCCGGCGCGATGGGGCTGATGCAGGTGATGCCGGCTACCTATGCCGGGCTGCGCGACCGCCACAAGCTTGGCGCCGACCCGTTCGAGCCGCACGACAACATCCTGGCGGGGGTCGCCTACATCCGCGAGATGTACGACCGCTTCGGCGCGCCCGGCTTCCTCGCCGCCTACAATGCCGGGCCTGACCGGCTCGATTTCTACCTCAACGGCGGCGGCAGCCTGCCCGACGAGACGGTGAACTACCTGGCCGCGATCACCCCGCACCTCGGGACGGAAGTGGCGTTCTCTGGCCCGCTCGCGCAATACGCCGGCGGCAGGGCGGCCGTGCAGCCCGCGGCGTTCGCCGCCGCGCCGACGCCCGCCAGCTTCGCCGCCGGTTGCGACACCGATGCGGCCTATGACCCCGACCAGCCTTGCGCGCCGCTGATCG
The DNA here is from genome assembly GCA_964236035.1 of uncultured Acetobacteraceae bacterium. GTDB lineage: Bacteria > Pseudomonadota > Alphaproteobacteria > Acetobacterales > Acetobacteraceae > CAXSFF01. Next base: position 461 of record CAXSFF010000305.1, on the reverse strand, counting down.
CGGCCAGCGTCGCGCCCGACCCTCCCCGCGCAACCCTGACCATGCGGGCGGCGGCCTACCAGCCGGTGGCCAGTGCGCCCTTGGCCGCCGGCCCGCGCGGCTGGGCCATCCAGGTCGGCGCCTTCAACAGCGTCGGGTTGGCACGGATGGTGGCGGAAGGCGCGCGCTCGGAGGCGCCGGCGCAGCTCGCGGCCGCGGCGCTGGACTTCCCCGTGGTTTCGGCCGGCAAGGCGACGCTGTATCGCGCCCGCCTGGCCAACCTGTCGGCGACCGGCGCCAGCGGAGCCTGTGCGGTGTTGGCATCGCGTCAGCTCCCTTGCGTGGTGGTGGCCCCCTTGGGGTCGTCCTGAAGCAGTCCATGGCACGATCACGATTAAAGTGATGGATGCCTGGAAGCCACAGAGCCTGTGGCGGCTGGGTGACTCATTGTCAGCCCGGCGAACTTGCTTTCCGGATGCGGG
>CAXSFF010000304.1:0-5155 GCA_964236035.1 uncultured Acetobacteraceae bacterium | reverse complement strand
GTTCTTCGCCATCTGCATGGTCTCGACGGTGTTCACCAGTTCGATGACCGAACTGATAGCGGTCCGTTTCGTCACCGGAATTGAGCTGGGCTCTGTCATGCCAAATGCCATGGCACTCGCGGCCGAGTTCAGCCCGGGGCACAAGCGGCTGACGTTGACAACAGCCATATCGACGTGCTTCGCCGTTGGGGCGGTGCTTGGCGGGCTGCTGTCGGCGTTCATGGTTCCGGTATGGGGTTGGCGGTCGGTGTTCTACGCCGGCGGCATCGCTCCGGCTGTGATCGCCGTCCTCATGTATTTCTACCTTCCCGAGTCCATCCAATTCCTGGTCTTGCGTGGCAGGATGGCGGCGGCGGCGAGGTGGCTCGCCAGGATCGAAGGTCGTTTGCGATCCGGTGCCGACACGAACTACGTGGTGGATGAGTCGAGCAGCAAAAGTACTTCGGTCGGCCAGCTTTTTAGCGGCGGTCGGGCGAAAACAACCGTCTTGCTGTGGGCGTCGAGCTTCCTGAACCTGCTGAACTTGATGTTCCTATCCAGTTGGCTACCCATGATCGTGGTCGGCGACGGCTTGACGATCTCGATGGCGCTACTTGCAGGAACCGCGCTCCAGGTTGGCGGCGTGGTCGGCGCGGTGCTGATGGGTCAGATGATCGAGCGTGCCGGGTTCCGCCGGGTGCTGATCCCCTGCTTCCTGATTGCAGCGGCGGCCCTCGTGGTGGTCGGGCGCCCAGGGCTTTCCCTGCCGTTGCTGTTTACCGCCGTTACGCTGAGTGGATGGTGCATCGTGGGCGGTCAGCAAGCGCTCAACGGCATGGCGGCGAGCTACTATCCGTCGGCGCTCCGCTCGACCGGCGCCGGCTGGGCGCTTGAAGCAGGCCGCCTCGGTTCCGTGATTGGACCGATGATCGGCGGACTCCTGATCGGCATGAACCTGCCGAGCAGCACGATCTTCGTCATCGTTGCGATACCGTCGGTGTTCACCTCGGTTATGATCTGGGCCCTTAACCAAGATGGCTGGGCGCCGCCGCCGGCTTCCCGCTTCGCGGATGAGTCGAGCGCTGCGGTTCAGCGGGACCAGGTTTTGGCCGCTAACAACTTCCCCGGAGCCGTTTGAAGCGCAAGCTTTGGAGTAGCGTCAGCACCCGATCTGGTCCTATCCAAGGAGAAATGTCTTGAACGAAGCTATGAGCAACTCGCACCGCTTTTACATCGACGGCTGCTGGGTGGAGCCGGCACAGCCCACTCTTCAGGAAGTGGTCAATCCTGCAACTAAAGCGGTGATCGGCCGCGTAGCGATGGGGACGGCCGCAGACGTGGACTGGGCGGTGAAAGCGGCCGCCCGGGCCTTCGAGACATTCCAACACGGCACGCGCGAAGAGCGCATCATCGAGAGCTACAAGGCTCGCCACTCGGACCTGGCGCACGCGGTGACCAGCGAGATCGGATCCCCTCTGTGGTTCTCCGACGACTACCAGGTCGGCATGGCGCTCGCCCACTTCACCGAAGCGCGCAAGATCCTGGAGGATTATCCCTTCGAATACAGGGTTGGGATGAACCTGATCCGTCGCGAGCCGTTCGGGGTCTGCGGGCTGATCACGGCGTGGGATTGGCCCATCATGCTGATAGCCTCCAAGGCGGCGCCCGCGCTGGCGGCCGGATGCACCATGATACTGAAACCGAGCGAACTGGCTCCTCTCAGCCCAATCATCCTTGCCGAGGTCCTGCACGATGCTGGCGTTCCGGCTGGCGTGTTCAACCTTGTGAACGGGGATGGCCAAAGTGTCGGAGAGCCCATCTCTACACACCCGAAGGTTGATCTGGTTTCCTTCACCGGTTCCAAACGGGCCGGCGTGGCCATCTCCAAGGCTGCCGCAGACACAGTGAAGGCCGTGCACCTGGAGCTTGGCGGCAAGTCGGCCAACATCATCCTGCCGGATGCTGACCTGGAGGTGGCCGTCCCTGACGGCGTGCGCCGCGCCTTCTTCAACTCCGGGCAGAGCTGCATCGCCCCTACACGCATGTTGGTCCAGAAGGACCAGATGGAAGCTGCAATGCGCATCGCCCGCTCGGCGGCGCAAACCATGACCGTGGGAGATCCGCTGAAGGACAATACGCGACTGGGTCCAGCCGCGAACTCCGCGCAATACAGGCGGGACCAGGAGATGATCCAGTCCGGCCTGGATGAAGGCGCCACGCTGGTGTGCGGCGGACTGGGTCAGCCGGACGGCGTCGGCGACGGTTTCTTCGTCCAGCCCACCATCTTCAGCAACGTGACTCCGGACATGCGCATCGCGCAGGAGGAAATCTTCGGTCCCGTCCTCTACATGAGGAAGTACATCGACGAGCCCGACGCGGTACGGCTTGCTAACGACACGACGTACGGGTTGGCCGGCTACGTCTTTGCCACCGATACCAAGAAAGCAGCCGCAGTAGCCGCCAAGCTGCGGGCTGGCCGAATTTTTATCAATGGGGCTCCAACCAACGCCGCCGCCCCATTCGGAGGTTACAAGCAGTCCGGCAACGGTCGTGAATGGGGCGTCTTCGGTCTAGAGACATTCCTTGGAGTCAAGGCAGTGCTGGGACAGCCGGATTGAGGAACCTAACTTTAGCCAAATCCTTAGTGAGCTTAATCAAGCAACAATCCCATCCTGCGGTTTCGAACGCAGCGCAAGGCGATGCGGCGAAGGATGCCGCCACGGCTGCTTAGCTGATCGTGCTTGGCATGCGCGTATCCGTGGCCGGCGCGAAGTGCTGAAAGGCCACCGTCTCACGCCATCTTCGGGCTGCTGGGAACTCCCTTCGCCAGCGTCGGCTTGACGGCAAGGCTGCGCCGGTAGCTGCGCTGGCGGGAGCGCAGCGCCGGGTCGGACCCAAGCAGACGCGCCATCGCCGCATGCACGCGGGCGATCTCCGCCGCATGGGCCGCCGGGCTGAGCGCCGTGGTGACGCTGCGGGCGTGGCGGCGGTGCTGGTTGAGCGGCGCCGCCACATAGGCGACCTGCGAACCCGGCCGGCTCAGCACCTCGGCATACAGGCGCCAGTCGCCGGCCATGCGCAGTTGCGCCAAATCCGCCTCCGCCTGCCGCAAGGCCGCCAGCAGGTCGCTGCGCCGCCACAGCACGGCGCTGGCGTTGAGGATCAGGTTGCGCTCGGCCAGGTAGTCGCGCAGGAACGCCGGGCCGTCGAACACGGCGTCCTCCAGCAAGGCCCCGCTGGCGGTCTCCGCGTAGTACGCCTTGTGGTCGTCCCACAGCGTCGAGCCGTCCGCGTCGATCGCGGCGCTGTCGCAGAACGCCATCACGGGGTCGCTGGCCCGGCCGACCGCCGCCGCCAGCGCGCCCAGGAAGCCCGGTGCGCACAAATCGTCCGCCTCGGCGATCCACAGCCAGTCGCCGGTCGCCCGCTCCGCCGCCCGCCGCCAGGCGGCGAACACGGAGCCGGAGTTGGTGTCCCGCCGCTCCACCGCCACCTGCCGCCCCCACGCCGCCGCCGTCTGCTCCGCCACGGCGGCGCTGCCGTCGGAGGAAGCGTCGTCCAGCACGATGACCTCGTGCACGGGGTGGCTCTGGGCGAAGATCGAGGCGAGCCGCGCCGGCAGGAAACGGGCGTAGTTGTAGCTCGGCACCACCACGGACACGCGCAGCAGCTCCGGCCGCGCCAACGCCAGCAGCCGGGCGCAATAGGTGTCGAACGAGAACGCCCGCCGCGCCGCGCTCGCCAGGACGGCGGAGCGGTCGGCGCCGAAGCGGGCGGCGACGCGGCGCACCGCCAGCACCATCGCCGGCACGTCGCCCAGCGGCACGCTCTCGCCGGCGTCCATCTGGGCCAGCAGCTCGGGGGTGCCGCCGGTCTCCTCGAACGCCACCACGGGCAGCCCGGCGGACAGCGCCTCCAGCACCACGCTCGGCAGCGGGTCCTCGCGCGAGGTGAGCACGAACACGTCGGCCGCCGCCAGCAGCCGCCCCGTGTCGGCGCGCAGGCCGAGCAGACGGAACCGTCCCGACGCCTCCGCCGCCGCGATCTCGCCGCCGAGGTAGTTGGCCATCGCCGGGTCGATGCCGCCCACCCAGGCGAAGTGGATCGGCGGGGCTGCCGGCGCGGACCGCCACAGCTGCAGGAACAGGTCGAAGCCCTTGCGCAGGTCGGCGTAGCCCATGCCCAGCGCCAGGATCGCCCCGTCCGGCACCCGCAGCTCCTCGCGGATGTCCGGCCCGTTGTCCTCGGATGCCGGCTTGTAGAGGCCTTGCGGCAGGATCTCCGTCTTGGCCGGGTCCAGCGCCACCAGGGCGTGGCAATGCTCGCGCACGAACCCGGCGGCGAACACCACACGCCGCGCCGCCGCGACCCCCTCGCGCAGCGCCGCCTGCAAGCCCTTCTCGCGGATGATGCGCGGCAGTTCGTGCACCAGCAGCACGGAGGCGATGCCGTGCCGCTCCAGTACGGCGACCGCGCGCGCGCTGGCGGCGGAGTTCACCAGCGCGCCTGCGCACCCGGCTGCGCGTGCGTCCGCCGCGTGCCGCGCCAGGTCGGCGGGGTCGCGGGCCATCAGCACGGGCGCCACCGCCTCGTACTGCGCCAGCAGCAGCGCGCCGTCCGCCAGCAGCAGGAAGGCGACGTCGATGCCATGCACCGCCTTCAGCACCCGGCCCACGTGCAGCAGCAGGATCTGTGCGCCATGCTCGTGCGCGTCGTGCCCGACCAGCAACAGCCGGGTGCGCGACCCCGGCGCCGGCAGCCCCGCCACCGCCCGCGCCGTCGCGTTCAGGAACGCCGCGCCGTAATGCACGTCCGGCTCCAGGTAGGCGCCCTCCGCCCACTCGTTCCAGGCGTTGATGCACACCAGGCTCTCGCCCAGCACGGGATGGCGGGCGGCGTGGCGAACCAGGTGGTCGAGCCAGGCCTGGTAGCGGTTCGGGGTGGCGCCGTGCAGCACCGTGCCCGCCCCCTGCCGCCGCGGATCGTTGTCCCAGCCCGGCACCGCCGTCTTGATCAGCGGGTACGGCGGCGCCAGCTCCTGCATCGAGGCGTCGGCGAGGGCGCCGTAGTCGTACACCTCGGCCGTGAAGTCGGGATCGAGCACCTCCAGCCCGTCGTTGATCAGCGGCAGCCGTTCGGTCAGCTTGTGCGGCGGGAACTCGACGGCGGCATCCAT
>CAXSFF010000303.1:0-5157 GCA_964236035.1 uncultured Acetobacteraceae bacterium | reverse complement strand
GTGGCGGCGGCGGCTACTCAGGCGGTGGCGGCGGTGGCGGCTACTCGGGCGGTGGCGGCGGCGATGGCGCTATCGCCGCGGGCGGCGGCGGCGGCTCGTTTCTGGCGGCGAACTTGCAGAACGCCGCGATCACGACGGGGGCAAACACCGGCGGCGACGGATCGGTCCGCGTCGAACTGGTGCCGGAACCCGCCTCGCTCGCCTTGATGGCGGCCGCGCTCGGTATGGTGGCGGTAGCCAAGCGCCGACGTGGCAGCTAGGCTAAGCCAGCCAGACGCGACACGATATCGAACCTGCTCTCGGCAATAAAAGCACCCGCACCATGCGGGGCGATGGAGGGGATGGATGACAATGCAAGCAAAGCTCGACGAACTTCGCCGCGAGACGTCGCCGCTGTTCAACGACCGCAAGCTCAAGCTCGGCACCTTCAGCAGCAACCTGAGCGGCGGCTGCGCCATCACGACGATCGACGGCACGCTCGAAGTCACCTGGCCCAACACGCTGGCGCTGGCCCGCCTGGCCGACGCGATGGAGTTCGAGGCGTTGGTGCCGGTCGGGCGCTGGCGCGGCTTCGGCGGCCCGACCAACTTCAACGGCGCCGGGTTCGAGTGCTTCTCCTGGGCGGCGGGCATCGGCGCCTCCACCCAGTATTCCGGCGTGTTCGCGACCTCGCACGTGCCCACCATCCATCCGATCCTGGCGGCCAAGCAGGCGACGACGATCGACCACATCACCGGCGGCCGCTTCGCGCTCAACATCGTCACCGGGTGGCACAAGCCGGAGATCGAGATGTTCGGCGCGCCGCTGATCGAGCACGACGCACGCTACGAGATGGCGGCGGAGTGGCTCGGCATCATCAAGCGGATGTGGACCGAGGACGAGCCGTTCGATTTCGAGGGCAAGTACTACAAGGTCAAGGGCGCCGTGCTGGACCCCAAGCCGATCCGCCGGCCGTATCCGGTGATCATGAACGCCGGCGGCTCGGAGAAAGGCCGCCACTTCGCCGCCAAGCACTGCGACGTGGCCTTCGTGCTGTTCAATCCCGCCGACCTCGACGGCGCCCGCGCGCATATCGCCGCGTATCGCAGGCTGGCGCGGGAGGAGTATGGCCGCGAGCTGCAGATCTGGTGCGCGAGCTACGTGGTGCAGCGCGAGACGGAGCGGGAGGCGCGCGACTTCTATAACTACTACGTGCACGAGAAGGGCGACTGGGTCGCCGTCAACAACCTGGTCGAGACGATGGGCTTGAACGCGCAGACCTTGCCGCCGGACACGGCGCGCGCGATGAAGGAGCACTTCATCGCCGGCTGGGGCGGCTACCCGCTGGTCGGCAGCAACGACCAGGTGGTGGAAGGGTTGGCCAAGCTGAGCGAGATCGGGCTGGACGGCACGGTGCTGTCCTGGCCGCGCTACGAGGAGGGCATGCGGCAGTTCCAGCAGGTGACGATCCCGGCGCTGCAGCAGGCGGGATTGCGGTGACAACGGCAGGAACCGTCATGGCGAACAACGCGCGCCGCCGGGCCGGGCTGCTGACCGGACTCGTGGTGGCTTCACTTGCGGCCCTGCCGGGAGCGCGGGCAGCAACGACCGACGCCGCGGTCAACGCCGCTGAGACGCCGGTGACGGCGTATCCCTTCCAAGCCGCCTTCCATGCACCCACGGGAAAGAAGGTGGTCATCATCAGCTGTGGGTCGATCGGTGTCGGGTGTCAGCTTGGCGCCAAGGGGGCACAGGAAGCGGGCAACGTGCTCGGCTGGAAAACCACCATCGTCGATGGCAAGTTCGACCCGCGCGTATGGGACACTGCGGTGCAGGAGGCTGTCGCCGGCGGTGCCGACGGGATCATCATGATGGCGGTCAGCCCCGCTCTGATCCAGGGTGGGCTGGATCGCGCCCGCGCAGCAAAAGTCCCGGTCATCACCACCTACCAGCCCAAGTTCCCCGATGCGCCAGTGATCGACGGCTACGTGACCAGCGATCATGCGGCAGGCGGCGCGATCCTCGCCCAGTGGATAATCGCGGATTCGGGCGGCAAGGCGCACGTTCTCATCTTGGGCGTTTCCGAGTTTCCGGAGATGGTGAAGCGGAACAACGCCCTCGCCGCCGAATTTGGCCGCGCTTGCCCCGGGTGCACGGTCGAGCGTCAGCAATTCGGCGCGGCCCTTGCCCCGCAGCGCCTCGCCCCTCTGGTGACGGCGCAACTGCGGCAGCATCCGGAGGTGGATTACGTGATCGGGCCATACGATGCCACTGGGACGTTCATCGCGCAGGGCGTCCGCCAGGCCCAGAAGGCCGGCAAGGTGAAGTACGCCGGCTTCGAGGGCAATCCGATCGGCTTCGAGCTGATGCAAAACGGCGAGCAGGCAGCCGATCTGGCCCTTCCGTCGCCGTTTGCCGGCTGGCTTGCCGTCGACATGCTGGCACGCAAGCTTGCCGGTGTCGGCTACACGGAGGAGGTCACCTTGCCGCAGCGCTTGTTCGTCGCCGGAAAAGACGCGCCCAAGGGGAATGTTGGATGGGACACCGACTTTGACTACCGTGCCGACTTGCAGAAGCTGTGGTTGAAGTAACGCCGGCGCTGTCGTTCCGGGGGCTGGTCAAGCGCTACGGGCCGAACGTCGTGCTGCGGGACGTGGATTTCGAGCTTGCCGATGGCGAAATCCACGCCTTGCTCGGCGAGAACGGCGCCGGCAAGTCGACGCTGATCAAGTTGCTTGCGGGAGCGGAGCGGCGGGATGCCGGCACCATCGCGGTGCATGGCGTCAACCTGCCCGCGGAACACACGCCGGCGGATGCAAGCCGCGCGGGATTGGCCTTCGTCCACCAGCATCTGGCCTTGTTCGACGACCTCAGCGTCGCCGAGAACGTGGCGCTGTCCACCGGATATCAGCGCCGCTTCGGTGTGATCTCCTATCGCAGGACTGAACGGGCCATCGAACACTGGCTGCACGAAGCCGGTGCGCGTTTCTCCGCATCTGCGCTCGTCGGCCGCCTGAGCCAGGACGAGAAGGTGCTGTGTGCCGTGGCGCGCGCGTTTGCCGCCAGAGCTCGCATCATCGTGCTCGACGAGATCAGCGCCAGCCTGCCGGCGCCGGAGATGGACCGGCTGGCAGCGGCGTTGAAGGCGACCCGGCGCAAAGGCGTGGCCTACGTCTTCGTCACCCACCGCCTGGCCGAGGTGTTCCAGCTCGCGGACCGGGTGACGGTGCTCCGCGACGGCCGGGTCGCGTTGTCGGCAGCGGTCGCGGACGTCAGCCACAACGAGGTGGTCAGCAGCATCCTCGGCAAGGACCACAGCCAAGGCGGGGTGCGCGATGCTGCCGCGGTCAGGCGCCGTATTCGTTTGCAGGTCCGCGGCCTGTGCGGCGCCGGACTTGCTTCAGCGATCGATTTCGAGATTGCCGCCGGTGAAGTGTTGGCAATTTGTGGCCTGGTCGGCAGCGGAACCCGCGCGGTCGCCCGGCTGCTGGGCGGCGGCAGCGCGCCCGTCGCCGGTTCCGCTGAACTCGATGGCGCACGCTTGCCGCTTGGCCAGCCGCACCGGCTCGCCCAGTATGGTTGCGCCTATGTTCCAGGGGACCGTGCACGCGACGGCGCTCTTGCCAACCTCACCATTCGCGAGAATATCTTTCCGATGCGCCGGCCCGGCAGAAGCGCCGCCGATGGTTTTTTCCGGCTACCCGCCTCCGAACGGTCGGCCGCGCGCGAACTCGGCGCCGCGTTCGACGTCCGGCCCAGCGGCAACGTCGAGGCCCACATGTCCGATCTCAGCGGCGGCAACCAGCAGAAGGTCATTTTCGCCCGGGCCCTGCGCACCCCGCAGAAGCTCCTCGTCCTGGAAGACCCGACCGCTGGCGTCGATGTCGGTTCGCGCGCCATACTATATGACTTGATGCGCCGCGCGACCCGGTCGGGCACATCTGTGCTGATGGTCTCGACCGATTTCGAGGAAGTCGCCGCTCAGGCCGACCGGGCACTGGTGATGCGCGACGGCAGGGTGGCAGCCGAAATCTCCGTCGCCCAGATGGGCCATGCCGAGGCCGAACTCGCTCTCGCCCAGGCCAGCTATGCGGCGGGATCGTCCCAAATGGCTGTGAACAGCGCCGCTTGATGACGGGCACGCGCCGGGCCTCCGCCATCATGTCCCGTTGCGGGCTGCTGGTCGTGTTCGCCTTGGTGATCGCAATGTTCGCCGCCCTCAACCCGGCCACCTTCCTAGCGGTCGACAACGCGCAACTGATCGCGCAGACGCAGGCTATCATCGGCTTCATCGCACTTGCCGTGATGCTGCCGATGATTGTCGGGCAGTTCGACCTCTCGGCAGGATTCCAGTTCGGACTCGCCCAAGGATTATGCGCGGTCTTGATCCTGCACATGGGCATGCACCCGGCAGCCGCCCTTGTGATCGTGCTGGCGGCCGGCGCGGCGATCGGCACGTTGAATGGGCTGCTCATAACCCGCCTGAACTTGCCGTCGTTCACGGCTACCCTCGGCGTCGGCATCGTGGTCCTCGGCACGACACAGTGGGTAACAGACGACGAGGTGGTGAGCGGCTCGGTCCCGCGTTGGTTCACGACGCTGGGCCGGGCGTCGGTCGTCGGGCTTCCGCTGCCATTCGTCTATCTTGTAAGCGCCAGTGCTGTCCTGCTGTTCTTCCTCGAATACACGATCTGGGGACGCCGCTGCTATGCGGTCGGCAGCAACCCGGCGGCCGCTCTGCTGTCGGGCATCGACACGACCGCGGTGACGATACAGGCCATGATGATCGGCGGCCTGTTGTCGGCCTTGGCCGGGTGCATATCGATCATGAACCTCGGCTCGTCTTCGCCGACCATCGGACTGGGCGAGTTGCTGCCTGCCTTCGCCGGCGCGTTCCTAGGAGCAACCGCTTTCCATCCCGGCCGCTACAACGTCGCTGGCACTGTCGTCGCCGTCTATCTCGTCGGCACGGGCATCATCGGGCTGCAGCAGCTTGGCGCCGCCTCCTATGTCGAGCAGTTCTTCAACGGCGGCGCGTTGCTGGCCGCCGTCGTGCTCGCGAGCCTGGCAGGCCGCCGTGTCTGATCGGTGACGACTGAGGTTGCTCCGCCTTGGTGGTTCTCCCCGCGCTTTGCGTGGATCATGCCGCCATCAGAACGCGCCGTCGCAGCAGGTCGA
>CAXSFF010000302.1:0-5164 GCA_964236035.1 uncultured Acetobacteraceae bacterium | reverse complement strand
GCCGCAAGGCTTCCGCCACCAACGAGCGCAGCGCCAGCGCCCCGCAACGCTCGTCGAGCACCGGGCGCCACGCCCCGGGCTGCGGCTGCTGCTCTACCGTCAGGCCTGCCGCCCCTGCCGCCGCCAAGAGCTTCCCAGCGGCAAGACCCTGGATGATCAGCCACTGATGTCAGCAATCCTTGGGGAGGGATGGGTGAGGCAGGGCAGGGTTGAGGCCACGCTTTTGAGCACGGGCCTCAAACTCCGCCAAAGACCGGGCCTTTGGAATGATCGTGTTGCACGGATCCGCGACCAGCGCCCTGCTGATGCAGAATGGCGGCACCAGGCTGCCCGTCCATGTTCTCAGAGATCCTGATCGTGCCGTTCAAGGTCAACGCTGCCTGTCGCCATGACATCCCCGGGCAGTGACACAAGGTGACCAACTCGGCCGCTTACGACGCGGCTCTTCGCCGGCGTGGCAGCCTCACCGTCTGGTTCACCGACGTGGCGACTGCTGCCTGGAGGGCCGAGCCAAGGACCACTCGCGGCGCCCGGCCGCGCCACTCGGCCCTGGCCATCACCACGGTGCTGACACTGCGCGCGATGTTTCACCTGGCCCTGCGCCAGACCGAAGGTCTGATCGGTTCCATCCTCGCCCTGCCCGGCTTGGATCTCGCGGTGCCGGACCATTCGACGCCGAGCCGCAGGGCCGGGACGCCGGGGGTGGCGTCACCTCGGCCCGGGTCCGGTCCCATGCACCTGCTGGTGGACAGCACCGGACGGAGGCTGTGCGGTTCGGGCGAACGGCTGCTCGGAAAGCACGGCACGCGCACCCGCCGGTCCTGGCGCAAGCTGCACGCTGGCGTGGACGCCGACACCGGGCAGATCGTCGGGGCCACGCTGACCACCGGCGGCGTCGATGACGCTTCCCAGGTCGGCACCCTGCTTGACCAGGCAGGTCCGCCCGCCTCGTTCATGGCGGACGGCGTGTACGACCAGGACGGTGTCCATGGCGAGGTCGCCAGTCGCCCGTCCGACGCTGCGCTGATCGTGCCGCCGAGGTCCAGCGCCGTGCCGAGCGACACTGACGAGACGGCGGCCACGTAGCGCGAGCGCCACCTGCTGATGATCACCAGACATGGCCGCAGAGGCTGGCAGAAAGCCTCAGGCTACCAGTGACGCGCTCTGGTCGAGGCCGACATCAGCCGGTTCAGGCGGGTGATCGGGAACGGGCTGCACTCGCGCACGGACGCCGACGCAGCACAGAGATCGCCCTCGCTGTCAGCGTCCTGAACCGCACGCTCGAACTCGGGCGCCCGGAGTACGTCCGCTTGCCGTGACATTCGATGCAGACAGGTGCTTCACGCCCGTCGTCGGGGTCCATGCAACACAGTCCGGCATAGGTGCAAAGAACCACCGGCGCATAGCCGTCAAGGCTTCAGGAATGGCGGACGCGGCAGCACCGAAGGCTCACCACCCTCCGGACCGTAGAAGATCATCCAGGTGCCAAAATCGGGACTCATTGCCTCGAATCTGTGCTGGGTTCCGGCAGGCACGAACAGTGCGTCACCTGGCTCGACCGGAACCCGCTCGCTGCCACGAAGTGCCATGCCCTCCTCCTCGCCGAATGGCGTCGCCTCCTTGGCCCGCATGAACAAGGCTGAACCGGCTGCCACCACATAGAGCTCGTCGCGATCATGCGGCACCTGCGGATCGCAGTGATTTGGAGTGTACCAGCGCAGCTGCATCGAGCCGTGTTGCAACAGGATTGCGCTCAGATGCCCGGGTTCGACGGGTGCTCCGCGCGCCTCGCGTGGCGTGACCTGCAGGCGAGGCATGCTATGCCCGGTAGAACAATCGTCATCTGACTCCAAGTTCGGTCCCACCTGACTGGTTTATGCTGTTAGATGGGCGAGCGTTCAGCGAGACAAGGTGCAGCTCATCGTATTCGGCCAACTCGCCAGGATGGGTCGAGGCGGTTCAACCGGAGGACGACACTGCCGGAGCCAGCGCCTCCAGCTTGGCGGATGGATGTGCCGGGTTGCGGAAGCGCACCTCTCCCAGCGGCTCGGCACCGGCCGATATCATGCCGAACAGCTCGAGCCTGCTGGTGCAGCTGACGGCGGCAACACGGCTTGCCACCTTGTGAGTCATGAACTGGCGGACCTCGCCTTCCAGTTGCAGCGTCTCGCGCAGGAGGCGCCACTCCAGCTGGTCCAGATCCTCGATGAACAACGCCATGACGCCGGGATGTTGACCTGACAGCCGGGAGGACGTTGCTGCCTTGAGGTGGCGGTTGACGGCGGTGGCCACGTCGTTCTCGCGATCCGCCCGCGCCACCAGGGCGAGCACGCTATCGCCGGCCGAGATGACCGTCAGGTGCGCCTCGGGGCCGAACTCGTGCCGCAGCCGCGGCATCAGGCCCGGCTCATCCGCGTTCGCCGTAGGCAAGGCCAGAGGCTCAAGTCGAACCGTTGCAGCCACGTCGCCTTCGGAAGGGGTGCGATGGCGCAGCGTCTCGCGGATGCGGGTCTGTATCCTGGCCTGCAGCACATCGTCCCCGTCATGCAGGGGGCCATGCAGCGTCATCTTCATCAGATAGCGGCCGGGATTGCTGCGCAGCCACGCCTGCGACTCCCGGTCGAGGCTGTCCACCAGCCGCAGCCAGGCGCGCCGCTGGATGCCTCGCCCCTCCTCGGCCGACACCACGTTGCAGGCGATTTCCGCGGCAATGCCGCCGCGCCGGATCAGCAGGTCGAATGGCGCCCCCAGTTCGAACCCGGCGAACTGCACCTGGAAGCCTTGCGACCGGCGCACCGCCGCGATCCGCAACAGATGGAAGGTGTCGACCAGGCAGCCCTGTCCGACCAGGCTCGCCCGCAGCCGGGCGAGGAACTGCTCCCGGCCCGGCCCCGACAGACCCGAGAGAGTCGATAACGCCTCGGCAGTGTCCGCCATGATGCAGCGTTCCGCGGCGCTTGGCAGATGGTCGAGCGGCATGTGGCGCAGGCGCTCGATGGTGAGTTCGATGCAATGCCGCTGCAGCGTCGCCCGTCCGGCACGGGTCGGCGTCCGGCCAGTCTTGGTCAATGCAGCGATGCGATCGCTCCAATCCCCACTGCCCAGCATCGTCACAAAGCCGTCCAGGAGCGTTGTCTCGATCATGTTCGCCCTAGCAGCCCGTCGGATTGGGGTTATTGGAGGGGTTTGCGGTGGTTGGGGTGGAGAGGTTCAGGCGACCTTCAGGTGGTGTAGCCGCCTGCAATTGCAGGGCAGGGTGGTCAAGGTCCACTCGGTGGCGACCTTGTGCAGGCCGCGCAGGCGGAACCGTGTGAGGCCCATGGCGCTTTTGACGATGCCGAACGCGGGTTCGACGGTCTGCTCGCGCTTCTTGTAGAGAGCTTTGGCATCTTTGGGTCAGCCCGACCGTGTCCTGCATGGCCAGGATCGTGGCCGCAAAGCTCGGTGCACCGGCCGACGTGGCCACCAGAATGGCCACGATCAGTTGCGCGCCGTCAGCGCAGACCACGGCCTGGGCGTTGCAGGCCTGGCGATACTCATGCGCGTCGGATCGGCGCATCAGCACGCTGTCCGGATCGCTCAGGTTGCTTTGCCGCTCGGGCGGCGAGGCGTGGTCTGGGTGCAGGTTGGCCGCAACGAAGCGCATCGCGACGTCGCGGCAGGTCGCGCGCTCGATCCTGCGCGGGGAGAAGATGGCGTTGGCATGGCTGTGGATCAGGAGAGCCAGCATCAGCCGCGGGTGATGCTGCGGCTTGCCACCGGGACGCGCCGCCACATCGAATGCCCCAAGCGGCACGCGCTCGACCGCCGCCGCCACGAGAAGTGCCAGGTCGTCGTCCGGCAGCCACGCCTTCAGGTCAGGCAGGAGAAGAAAAGCCTGGTCACGGTTGAACAAAACGAACGTCGCCATACGGCAAACCTAGCCGATCGCCAGAGAACCGGGTACCCCAATCCGACAGGCTGCCAGGACAAACCTGGCGCGACGTCATCAAAAGACGACAGCCGATGGCTGAGGGTTTTTCACGTCCCGTCAAGCAAGGGTTCTCCACGTTCTAGCGCAGGCCGGCGATGTTGAAGCCGCCATCGACGAGGATGCTCTGCCCGGTGATGAACCGTGCCTCCTCCGTGCAGAGCCAGACGGCGACGTCTCCCACGTCTTCCGGCTCGCCTAGGCGCTTGAGGGCCGCGTGAGCCGCGATCGGCGTCAACGCCTCCGCGGGCAGAACCGCGGTCATCGGCGTCCTGATGACGCCGGGGCTCACGTTGTTGATCCGGATGCCTGCGGCCCCGACCTCCAGCGCCACGGCACGGATCATCGCGTCAAGTGCGCCCTTGCTGGCCGCATAGACGGAGAGGCCGGCAGTCCCGCCTGTCGCCGCAATCGAGGACGTGTTGACGATCGCGCCGCCATCGCCCTGGGCCAGCATCGCCTCGACCTCGTGCTTGACCAGCAGCCAGACACCCCGGACGTTGGTGGCCATCACCTGGTCGAAGTCAGCCGCAGTGAGCTGCGCGATCGGTTTGCAGGCCGTCACGCCCGCATTGTTGAAGGCGGCGTCGATCCGCCCGAAACGCTCGATGGTGTCCTTGACGAGAGCTGCGACCGCCGCCTCGTCGGACACGTCGGTCGGGACCGCGGCGGCACGGCCGTCCGTTGCCGCGATCCGCTCCACGACGGCCTGCAGCTCGGCTTCGCGCCGGCCACTGCGCGCGGGCCTACCCGGACGTGCGTCTTGAGGTGACGGTGGATGGCGGGCTGACCGGCATCGTGGCGGGCGGCTTCGACGCCGGCATACGTCCGGGCGAACGCGTGCAGCGCGACATGGCGGCCGTGCGCGTGACACCGGACCTGCGCACGGCGGTCGTGGGTTCGCCCGACTACCTCGGGTCCCTGCCTCGGCTGCGCACGCCGCACGACCTGCGTGACCATGCCTGCATCAACTACCGGTGGGCGGGCAGCAGGGCGCTCTACCGCTGGCCGTTCGAGAAGGCGGGCGAGGCGCTCGAAGTCGCGGTCGAGGGACCGCTGACGCTGAACGACACCGACCTGATCCTCGCGGCGGCCCTGGGTTTTGACCTGTCAGGAAGCAAGGCCAGGGCTCTGCCCTGGACCCGCCAGGGGGGAGGCCCCCCCTGGACCGGCTTTACTTAAGTAGTGGATTCC
>CAXSFF010000301.1:0-5165 GCA_964236035.1 uncultured Acetobacteraceae bacterium | reverse complement strand
TCACCACGCAGCGCTTCTGCGGCAGCACCGGCGCCAGCAGCGACCCGGCGCGGGAAAGCAGATTGTGGCCGATCACCACGTCGTAGGAGGTAGCCGCCAACCGGATCGGCAGCCGCTTCGGCTCGTGCCGCTCCTGCACCGTCCGCACGATCCCCTGTGTGATCGCCTCCACGTTGTCTTCGTCCGTGTCCACGATGATGTCCGCCTCCGCATAGATGGGGTTTCGCGCGGCCATGAGACGGCTCACAGTGGCATGGAGGTCGCCGCCGGCCAGCAGGGGCCGATGGCCGTACCGGCCACAGCGGCGCACCAGGGTGTCCACACGGCAGCGCAGCCACACGCTGGTCGCGCTACCGTGGATCGCGGCCCGCATCGAGGCATCCATGAAGGCGCCACCACCGGTCGCGATCACCACGGCGGGCCCGGCAAGCAGCCGCTCGATCACCTGGCGCTCCAAGGCACGGAACCCTGCCTCGCCATCGCTGTGAAACAGCTCGGCCACGGAGCGGCCCGCCAGCATCTCGATGTCCGCGTCGCTGTCGTGGAAGCGCATCGCCAGGCTGCGGGCTATGAGGGGACCAAGCGTGCTCTTGCCCGATCCCATGCCGCCGACGAGCACCACGCTCCGCGTCACGGCGCCGCACCATGCGGCCCGGACGCGCCGCCGCCGCAGGGCACGGCGCAATGGTCCGGGGCGGCAGTGCCGTGCCGCCGGCCCGCCCGCATCACCGGTTGTCGCGCCAGGATGCCGTCCTGCCCCGCGTCGGATGCACCGCGATCGGAACGCCGCCTGCGTGACGACAGGGCTAGACTACATTTCATTGAATGTCGGAGGTTGGCACGTGATCCAGCCGTCGTTGCACACATGAGTTGTCCGGTCTCATTCATGTCGCCCCGTTCATGTCGCCTTCGTGACACCCGGCAACCACAATGCCGGCCAGGAGGCCGCGACCAGGGAGCGCTGCAGCCGAGGAGGCGCTACGCCGCGGCGCGTGCCGCGGCGATGAAACGTGCGACCAGGTCCGGGTCCTTGAGCCCGGGCGCCGCCTCCACACCGGAGGACACATCGACCGCGACCGCGCCGGAGCGGCGAATGGCGTCGGCCACGTTGTCCGGGGTGAGCCCGCCCGCCAGCAGCCAGGGCGTGGGTGCCTGCCAGCCGACCGTAAGGTCCGGATCGATGGCGGTTGCGTTGCCGCCGGGCCGGTTGGACGCCGGCGGCGGCTTGGCCTCGATGACCAGCGCGTCGGCCCCGGTCCGCATCGGCAGGTCCGCCTGGCACGACACCCCGACCGCGTGCCAGACCGGCAGGCCAAAGCGCTGTCGCAGCCGCGTGACGAGGTCCGCCGGGCCGTAGATCTGCAGGACGTCCATCGCCACCCGGTCGAGCACCTCAGCGACATCCTGTTCCGATGGCGACACGAACAGGCCTACCCTGACGGGACCGTGATGACCGCGCAGCAACCGCTCCGCCTCGTGCGCGGTGACGGCGCGTGGTGAGGGGCCGAAGAACACCAGCCCCACCCAATCCGCGTCCTGAGCCGCCGCGAGGGCCTCTGCCGTGCGGATTCCGCAGACCTTGACCCCGATCACGGCACCCCAGACGCCCACGAGGGGTGCTGCCGTGTCCGTCCGCCTGCACACCGACCAACGCCTGTCCCGCTCCAGCCTCGCGTCACGACGAGGGAGCCGTTTCGCCTGAAGCGCGCGCCGCCAAGCCGCAGGAGAAGCAAGGAGGTGACACCCTAGTGAGTGGAGTCGAGATAAAGGTAGTTGCTGGTGACACCGGCGATCTCCTGCAAGCTATCCAAATTCTGCACGTGGAGTTTGCGATGCGCCATCTTGATCAGGCTCCTCTCCCGAAACTCCTTGAGGGTGCGGTTGACGTGGACCGAGGTGAGGCCGAGTGCATCGCCCAGCTCCATCTGTGTCAGCGGAACCTGGAACAGGTCGCCATTGATGAGGCCGACGGCGTTGTGGCGCCAGAACAGCTCGCACAATAGGCCTGCGATACGGCTACGTGCGTCGCGTCGTCCGAGCGAAACCAGGCGTTCGCGCAGGATCGAGTTTTCCTGCATTTCATTGCGCAACAACGCGGCGCGGATATTGGGATGCTCCAGGCACAAGTTGGTCAGCTTGGTGTACGAGACAGGTGCAATACGCATGGTGGTCAGCGCGGTGATCGAGTGCTCGGCTACGGGAGATGGCGGAATATGCAGGTCGGACAAATCACCGGGAATCAGGAAGGAGATGATCTGACGACCACCATCGGCCATCATGCGCGAACGCATAGCCATGCCCTCCTTGACGAGGAAGGCCGAGCGGTGGCGCTGCCCCTCCATGACGAGGGTTTTGTAGCGCGGCACTGTCTCGTCAAGGCCGCTGAGACTCTCAAGAGCATATATCTCGGAGAGCGAGAGCAGCGTCAATGACGACAACTTAAGCGCGAAAGATCCAGAGTTTTTTCTATTCAAAAGAGGTGCCCGGACGGTTTGGAACATACCATTGTAGCCCTGTTCCTGGTTGTATCCGCAGGTGGCTGTGCCCGTGCGTCTGCAAAGGGGGTGCACCATTATTTTTGTGTGGGTCGGCGAGACACCGGGTTATAGTGTCCGCGTTAACTTTTTATAAACTTTTGACGTTGTCATTCAAGCTAACAACTTTGACTTAAAGCGTCTCCTTTAATCGGGGTTGCTGGGTCAAGCTGGTCCTCGCGCTTCACGGCTATTCCCGTGAGTCACTCGCACACCTTCGCAACCGCCGCAGGACCGCCGCATGACGGGGTTTAGGAGGACAGGGCGTCCCAGTCTGTTCCGCGGCCTTGGGGCATTGCTGCACCGGATTGCGCGCACTCAACGAGGTCGCCCCGCTCATCAGGCGGAGCCCAACACTGGAGAGAACCTGGCGGAACATGCCTCGACCTCCGCAAACGCCTCGGAGCTTCGTCCTGACGATCCGAACCGGACAGTTTCACGACAAATGCAACCAGCAGGTCGACACGCACGCAAATGGAGTTGCCTGACTTCACCCAGGCAGCAAATCACCTTGGCATCGCTGCCAAGGCGCTGATGCACTGTGTCGAGCTCATGGCGATCACCAGATCGGCCGGGACCAGTGCGATCCACACAGTCTGCGTGCTCGCTGTAAGAAGAAGGGTAGTAAAACTATCGAGGTGCCTGAAAAGCGTCACAGTTTGAAGACAACGCGCGCCTCGAACTTGACTGCGCAGGTCTGCCACTGCGGGTTGTCCCGTGCATCGGGTCAGGCAGCCCTTGTCGACCGCTGGCGTCCGGTCGCATACCGCGACGCCACCGGTCCTGCAGAAGGCGTCGCCACAACAATCGGCGACCTCGGTGCCGGCGCGGCGGACAGCGACGCCTCCACGGTGCGCCGTATCCGATTCAGGGCGTTCGTCATCAGCACCACGGCCGGGCGCGTCCCGTAGATCTTGTCTACCCCGGGCGGGATTGATCTGCCTCACCCGCGCCTCGTTGGGCACTGCCGTATGGGTAGGGGGAAGCCGACCCGCCTGTCAGATCCACCCCCGCAGCCCAACCCGCGTGTCAAGTGCCGCGCTATCGCAACTCGGCTGTTCAGGCACCTCACAATGCCAGTTTGATGTCCGCACTCTAGGCGTAGGTGTCCGCCGGCTCACAGACGCAAAAGTGTCCGGGTGCCAAGCGAGCGGAAGACCTACTCCGGAGCCCTGATCTTCACCACCTGGCCCTGGCCCGAGACAAGGCCGTAATTCGAGACATAGATCGACCCATCCTTGCCCGTCGTGATGCCCGTGGGCGCGATCAAACCCTGGCAGGCCACGATGCTGTCCTGCTTTCCCCGAGCGTTGACGTGCACCACCGAGCCGCTCTGATCCCCCGAGAGAGATCCGTTGGTGTACATCTCGAGAGCGTACAACCCGCCGCCAGGAGCGGGCGACACCCCGATGACGTTGGTAAGGCCGGACGCGAACACCGTCGGCGTCTGCCCCTTCTGGAAGCGGAAGATGCGCGAGCTGCCCGGGACGTAGGGATAGCCCGAGTAGTCCGCCGCCAGCAGGCCCCTGCCGTCCGGAGCCGGCATGATGCCGGTCGGCACTGAGTTCTCGTGGGCCGTCGTCGGCGCGCCACCCGTGGCGCTGGGCACGCTGACGTCCTGGTTCGGCATGATGCCGACGAGCGAGACGACGCCCTTGGGCGTTACCTCGGTCACGGTCTGGCCGGCGCCGTCGGCCACGTACACGTTCCGGCCCACGCTGGTGATCCCGAAGGGATTGCTCATGGCGGTGGGCTTGCCGGCGGG
The DNA here is from genome assembly GCA_964236035.1 of uncultured Acetobacteraceae bacterium. GTDB lineage: Bacteria > Pseudomonadota > Alphaproteobacteria > Acetobacterales > Acetobacteraceae > CAXSFF01. Next base: position 866 of record CAXSFF010000301.1, on the reverse strand, counting down.
GTCCGGGAGGTGCGGGAAGTTGCTGTATTCGAAGTTGGCCAGCGAGGCGATCGGGTCGAGACCGAGCTTGCCGTCAACGATGCCGGGCGCGAGGACGACGCCGGTCTGGCTCGCGTAGGATCCGAGCAGGCTGGTGGCGGACTGCGGGCCGCCGTTGCCGATCACGATGTAGGGAAGGCCGTTCGCGAACGTGATGCCGTTCGGCCCGTCCGACTGATCCTGCTGCGGCGTCGACAGCGAGGCGAGCTTGCTGTCCACCGTGAAGCGCTGCCCGAACGCGAGGGCGGAGACCTTGCCGGTGTTGCCGAAGCAGTTCTGCTGGCCAACACCCGGGATGCAGACGTCCGTCCCGCCGACGCCGGCCTCGGTGAACCACAATACCCCGGTGGGGTCGAAGGTCAGCCCACGCGGCTGGTTGAGCCCGTCGGCGAGAACCGGGTACAGCGACGGAACCGTGCTCGCCTTGGTCAACGTTGCGACGACGTGGTTGATCTGGCCGTTCGGCAACGTCGCCGTCGTCTCGAACGCGACCGGGGCGCCGATCTGCGGCGCCCAGTAGTCAATACCGGTGTCGGACAGGCCGCCGCCGCCGGCGCCGTTCGGCGCCACCCACGCCTGGAAGTTGCCGACCGGAGTCTGGATCGTCGTCGTTCCGGTGACGTAAAGATAGAGGTTCGTCTGCTCGCCGTCGGTGAAATTGAGATTGTCGTTGTAGGACGTGCTTGTGGACCAGGCTCCGGGATAGAATTCGACGGGCTGCTGCGCGATGCGAATGGCCCCGTTCGGCCCCATGTTGTCGCCGATCGAGTAGACGATCTTGGTGACAGGGTCCTGCTCGACGTAGAAAATGCCGACCGGCACCGGAT
>CAXSFF010000300.1:0-5174 GCA_964236035.1 uncultured Acetobacteraceae bacterium | reverse complement strand
CTGCATGTTGAAGGCGCTGAAGCCCGACAGGACGTTGGCGCTCGACCCGGCGATGCTGATCGTGTTGGCCGCCGTGTCGATGGCGTAGCCGCCGGACGCCAGCCCAAGCGAGAAGGTGGCGCCGCCGTCGCCGGTGAACTGGTTGCCCTGGAAAACCAGGTCGCCGCCTGGCGCTGCCGAAAGCGCCGCCGTATCGGTCAAGGACAGCGAGACGCCGCCCTCGGTGGCACCGGGACCGTACGGTGAAAACGCACGCACGGCGTCGTTCGAGACGTTGATGGAAGCCGGACCGGCCACGCCTCCCTTTGGGTCTGCGGGAGGTGTGACGCTGCTTGCGACCGCGATCGAAACGGACGAGCCGCCGAGAACATCACCGATGAGGCTGGCGGCGGCGCTGCCGGAAAACCCAGGAGTGCCGCGGGTGAATCCAAAGCCACCGGAGGCCCCGGCGCCGCTGATCGCCGTTACGGCGACTTGCAAGACGTTGGAGGCCGACGTCGGGCCGCCACCGACCTGCAGGTTGCTGTTGCTGATTTGTGCCGTGGCGCTGCCGCCGTAGCCGCCTGGGCCGCCGTAGCCGCCCGGGCCGCCGCCGCCGCCATAACCGCCGGCGCCGCCGGTCGCCACGGCGGCGAAAGACGATCCGTTGCCCAAAAGCCCGGTGAGGGCATCGAGCAGCACCGTGGCGGAACCACCATTTCCGCCGGCCCCTCCGTAGTTGGGTCCCAAGCTACCTGAACCGTTACCTCCCAAAGCCGTGGAGGTCGCCCGGAGGTTGACCCCGTACGACACATAGTTGCCAAGGTTGTCGTTGCTCATCGTGAGGGTGGCGTCGCCGCCAGAACCGCCGTTTGGAATATAAAATGGCGCCACACTACTTTCCCCGCCGGCGCCGCTTGTGACGGACGGCGTGATCGACGTCATGGAAAGCGAGTAGCCGGCGATCGTTTCCACCACCGTTTGGCCATTGGGGTTGGAGCCAGAAAGGCCTGACGTGCTGCCGGGCGCGCCGACCAGCGGCGTGTTGATCTGGCTGATCGGGATGGAACCCGAGGCAGACAGCGGGATCATGGCCGTTTCGCTCACCACGGTGTCGTGGCGCTGGTCACTGATCGTGTAGCTGACAGTATCGACCTGGTTGGGGATGGTGGCAGGTGCGGTGTAGACGACCGTCCCAGCCGTGGCGTTCAGCGTGACCGACCCGGCACCCGCCGTCTGGACCAAGCTTAGGATGTCAACCGGCAAACCGGGAGAAGCCGTGGCGATCACCTCGGTTTGTCCCGGCTGTTGCAGCACCTTGACGGCGAGCACGGATGCAGCGGTGGGGGTGACCATCGGGCCACCATCGAGGATCGCTCCGGCCTGGCTGGTGGTGGACAGGCCCTGCTGTTGATCGGTAATCATGATATTGGAGAAATCGCCGCCGGTGAACAGCAGGACGGCGGGCGCCGTGTAGATCACCGGCTGCGAGCCGTCGGCTTGCACGGCGCCCAAGCTGAACGTTCCGGACGTGCGAGCCGCCGCGGCGATGCTCAGGGTGTCGCCGGGCACGGCCGGTGCAGCCGTGCCGACGACCGTGCTTTGCCCGGCTTCGACCACCGCCCCGGACACCGGCGTGAATAATGGCGTTATGAAGCTGAACTTCCCAGTGTTCCCGATCCCTCCTATGTTGACGGTGTTGCCGTTGATCGTGACGTGGTCGAGCTCGAGCACGCCGACGCTCGGGTTAAGATAGTTCACCGATACAGTGTGGGTGGGCCCGGGGGCAAAGTTGCCCAGCACGTCCACAGTATCCCCAGGGAGGCTACTGGCGGTAGTCGTCTGCACGCCGCCGATCTGCGTGCCGTCCACGTCAATGGTGAATTGCGCACCGCCCGGATTATTGTTTTCATAGACCGTCAGTGCCAGCGTATCTGGGCCCGAGCCCACGGTGATCAAATTGGACATGACAATCCCTCCACTTTTGAGCGACAATCCATCTCTGAGCCTATCAGTGTCAACGTAAATCGGCGACGCAGTGGACCTCCTGCCGAGTGCCACTCAACCTGCTGTAGTCGTTCTGTAATATTCGTTTGGGGTGGGGTCGGTCGCCGCCGATCCGGCACCCCGCCCACCAAGCATATACAGAGGGCGATCACCGGTATCCTGCTGCCTGCAACTCGAACAACTCGGCATACCTGCCGCCTTGCGCCACCAGGTCCGCGTGCGTGCCACTCGCCTCCACCCGGCCGCCGGCCACCACCAGGATCTGGTCGGCCATCCGGACGGAGGAGAAGCGGTGGGAGATCAGGACCGCCGTGCGGCCGGCACTCAGCGCCTTGAAGCGCTCGAACACCTCGAACTCCGCGCGGGCGTCCAGGGCGGCGGTCGGTTCGTCCAGGATCAGCACGGCCGCATCGCGCATGTAGGCGCGGGCCAGCGCCACCTTCTGCCACTCGCCGCCCGACAGCTCGATGCCGCCGCGGAAGCGCCGTCCGACCATCTGGTCGTAGCCGGCCGGCAGGCGGCCGATCACCGCGTCGGCGCGTCCGCTGACGGCGGCCTGTTCGATCTTGCCGCGGTCGGCGCGCTGCCCGATGCGGCCGACGGCGATGTTGTCGGACGCGCTCAGGTCGTAGCGCACGAAGTCCTGGAAGATCACGCCGATGCCGGCGCGCACGCTGTCCAAATCGTAGGCGCGCAGGTCGTGGCCATCCACCAGGATGCGACCCTCGTCCGGGTCGTACAGCCGGGTCAGCAGCTTCACCAGCGTGGTCTTGCCGGCGCCGTTCTCCCCCACCAGCGCCAGCACCCGCCCGGACTCCAGGCGAAAGCTCAGATGGCGCATCGCCCATGCCGGCGCGTCCGGGTAGCGGAAGCCGACGTCCTGGAACTCGATCCCGCTGGCCAGGGTGGCCGGGAACGCCAGAGCGTCGGGTGGCGAGACGATGGCGGCGCGCACGTCCAGGAACGAGAACAGGTCCTGCAGGTACAGCGCCTGGCTGGCCAGCGACGACAGCCCGGCCAGCACTCCCGCCAGCAGCCCGCGCAGCCGCAGGAACGACGCCGCCAGGAAGGTCAGGTCGCCCACCGTCAGCCCGCCCGCGACCGCGCGCCACGCCAGGTAGGCATAGGCCGCGTAGTAGCCCACCGTCCCCAGCGCCGCCAACGACGCGCCCGATGCGGCCCGGCGCAACGCGAACGCCGCGTTCTCCCGCTGCATCGCCACCGCCAGTTCGCGGTAGCGGCCGATCAGGAAGCCGTGCAGGCCGAACAGCTTGACCTCTTTGGCGGTGGACGTGCTGGCGCCGGTCTGCCGCAGGTAGTCCAGTTCCCGCCGATCGGTGGTGCGTTTGACGTTGATCGCGTAGGCCAGGCGGTTGAACCGCACTTCGCCGATGAAGGCCGGCACCAGGGCCGCCGCCAGCAACAGGATCAGCCAGGGTGCGTAGGCGGCGATCCCGGCGGCGAAGCCTGCCAGGGTGAGCAGGTCCTGCGCCTGGCCCAGCAGCAGGCTGACCAGGCCGGAGCGGCCGCTGGCCTGCCGTCGGGCACGATCGAGCTTGTCCTGGGTCTCGCTGTCCTCGAAATCGCGCAGGTCCAGCGTGGCGGCGTGCTGCATCAGGCGCAGGCTGGTTTCGTCGCTGAACCGGTCGGACAGCAACTGGTCCAGCAGTGCCACTGCCCGGCCGAGCGCATCCGCCAGCAACGCCAGCAGCAGCTCGGCGCCCAGCAGCAGGCCCAGCCGCCATAGGTCGCCCGTCGGCTCCGGCAGCCGGGACCGGCGCACCACCTCGTCGATGATCAGCTTGCCTATGAACAGCGTGGCGATGGGCAGTGCCGCGCGGACAAGGCGCAGGCCCGCGGTCGCCAGCGTCAGCGCCGGGCTGGTGCGCCAGATCATGGCGATGAAGGGCGGCAAGCTGCGCAGCGCGCCCAGCCGGTCACGGATCGAAGGGCGGCTCACTTCCGTTGCGCCGTCCGCCCGCGGGCCCGCCCGGTGGGTGCATGCAGGTCATCCGGCTTGGTCTGCACCCAGTCCACGAAAAAGCTCCAGTTCCGCATTGTCCCGCAACGCCGCAGGCTCCGCCAAATGGCGGACGATCTCCACCCCCGTATAGTGCGCATTGATGACGGAGTGGCAGATTTGGCACTGGAGACGGGTGCCACCGCCTCCATCGACTGGTTGGGGCCGACAGAGTTCATGCAGTTCCCCAGCGCTCTCGAAGGTGGCCCTGGCGGGATCATGCTGCGTCAGCAATAGTCGCGCATGCCCCGGCTGTGGCTCCTGTCCGACCTGCACCTGGAGGCGGTGCCGCACCCGGAGGCGTTCCGGCCCCCGCGCCCGGCCTTCGACGTGCTGGTCGCGGCCGGCGACGTGTGGGAGGGCAGCAGCGCCCGAGCCATCGCCATCGTGGCGGCGCTGGCGGGCGGCAGGCCGGCGGTGTTCGTGCTGGGCAACCACGAGCCCTGGCACCGCGACCTGGCCGAGGAGCGGGCCGTGGCCCGGCGCGCGGCCGAGCGGCACGGGATCACGCTGCTGGACGACGACGAGGCCGAATGCGCCGGCGTGCGCTTCGTGGGCGGCACGCTGTGGGCCGACGGCGCGCTGGCCGGGAAGGAGCGCGCGCCGCGGCGGGCGACGGGCGAGCAGGTCTATGTCGACCGTAGCCACGGCGCCCGCTGGATCACCAACGGCGACGAGGAAGCGCTGCACCGCGAGACCCGGGACGTGATCGCGAGCGCGCTGACCCGGCCGCGCGATGGATGCCCCGTGGTGGTGGTGACGCACCATGCGCCGCATCCGCTCTGCCTGCCGTCGGCCTACCGGACCGGCTGGGTGGCGGGCAACTCGGCGTCTGACCTGTCGTGGCTGACGGACGCCGGCCTGGCCGCGCTGTGGGTGCATGGGCATATCCACCACTCGGTCGACTTGGCCCGTCCCGGCGGCACCCGCATCGTCTGCAACCCAGCCGGACCCGGGTTCGGCAACCCGGGCTTCCAGGACGACTTGGTGGTCGAAGTCTGACAGGAGGCCAGGCGTCAGTTGGCAGCCCCGGCCACGCCGGTGACACCATCGATTTCAGAGGAGGCAACGCCCGTGACGACCGAGCCGCAGCGGCAAGATGACCACGACCAGGCGGTATCGGCATGGCTGGCGTCGGAGGCGTTCACCGACTTCATGACGCTGGCGT
>CAXSFF010000299.1:0-5178 GCA_964236035.1 uncultured Acetobacteraceae bacterium | reverse complement strand
TCTCGCCCTCGGCCTCGCCGGTGCCCATCATCGCCTTGCCCATCTCCGCCATCACGGTGCGGATGTCGGCGAAGTCGAGGTTCACCAGCCCAGGGGCCATCATCAGGTCGGTGACGCCGCGCACGCCCATGTACAGGACGTGGTCAGCCATCTTGAACGCCTCCTTCCAGCCGGTGCGCTCGGTGGCCAGGCGGAACAGGTTCTGGTTCGGGATCACGATCAGGGTGTCGACGTAGCTCTGCAGCTCGACGATCCCCGCCTCCGCCGACTTCGCCCGCCGGCCGCCCTCGAAGGTGAACGGCTTGGTGACCACGCCCACCGTCAGCACGCCGCGCTCGCGCGCCATCCGCGCGATCACGGGCGCCGCCCCCGTGCCCGTGCCGCCGCCCATGCCGGCGGTGATGAACACCATGTGGGTGCCTTCGAGATGGCGGGCCAGCTCCTCGGATGCCTCCTCGGCGGCGGCGCGGCCGATTTCAGGCTTGGCGCCGGCGCCGAGGCCCTGCGTCAGGTGCGGCCCAAGCTGGATGCGGCGGTCGGCCTTGCTGTGCATCAGCTGCTGCGCGTCCGTGTTGGCGACCACGAAGTCCACGCCCTGCAAATTCAGCGCGATCATGTTGTCGACGGCGTTGGTGCCGCCGCCGCCGACGCCGATCACGGTGATGCGCGGAGTGAAGTCCGTGTGCAGTTGCTGCGGAATGGTGAGGTTCAAGGTCATTCTTGGATTCCCAATGATGAAGTGGCGCGGAAGGCGAGTGGGCGCATCACACCCGCTCCCGCAGGAAGTCGACGATCCGGCGGACCAGGCCCGCCGGGCGCTGGTCGGCCAGGTCGAGGTCGGGCAGCGTGCGGCCTTCGCCGGAGGCCCACAGCAGCAGCCCGGCGGACACGGCGAAGGCCGGCCCCGTGGCGGCATCCGGCAGGCCGCGCAGCACGGCCGGGCGGCCCAGCCGCACCTGCCGGTTCAGGATGCGCGCCGCCATCTCGCGCGCCCCGACCAGCTGGCTGGCGCCGCCCGTCAGCACGACGCGGGTGCCGGCGGCGCGGCCCAGCCCCGCCCCCTCCAGCCGGTCGCGCACCAGCTCGAAGGTCTCCTCCAGCCGCGGCGTGATCACGCTGATCACCATGCTGACGGGGATGCGGGAGTGGTTGTGCTCGTCCTCGCCGACCATCGGCACGGTGAGGAACTCGCGGTCGTCCTCGGGGCTGCTCAGCGTGCTGCCCTTCATGGTCTTGATGCGCTCGGCGGCGGCGACCGTGGTGGACAGCATCCGCGCCAGATCGTTGGTCACGTGCACGCCGCCGACGGGAAGCTGCGCCGTGTGCAGCAGCTGCCCCTCGGAGAACACGGCCATCCCCGTGGTGCCGCCGCCCATGTCGATCACGGTGGCGCCCAGCTCGCGCTCGTCCTCCACCAGCGTCGACATGCCGGCGCACAAAGGGGCACTCACCAGCTCGCCGATCTCAAGCTCGGCGCGCTGCGTGGTGGCGGCCAGGTTGCGCAGCGCCATGGTGGTCGCGTCGATCACGTGCAGCCGTGCGGTGAGCTGCTCGCAATGGTGCCCGCGCGGGTCCGACACGCCCGCCGTCTCGTCCACGGAGAAGGTCAGCGGCAGCGCGTGGATGGTCTCGCGGCCCTCGGAGACGGCGCGCGCGCGGCCCTCCTGCACCACCCGGCGGATGTCGGCCTCCGTCACCGCGCGCCCGCCGACCGGCCATTGCACATTGAACAGGCGGCTTTCCGGCTGGCCGCAGCTGAGGTTCACCGTCACCGAGCGCAGGCGGTGGTCGCTCATGTCCTCGGCCTGCGCCACGGCGCCGCGGATGGCGCGCTCCGCCTCGTCGAGGTCGGTGATGCCGCCGCCGCGCACGCCGCGCCCGCGCTGCCAGCCCATGCCCAGCACGCGCAGGCGGCCGTCGCCCTCGACCCGGCCGATCAGGCAGATCACCTTGGTGGTGCCGATGTCCAGCACGCCGAACGGGCCGGCGCGCAGACCGCGGCCACGGGCTGGCACGTCCTCGCCCAAAGACGGCATCGCCGGAGACGCCAGGCGGCGGGACAGGTCGTTCATGCCTTCTTGCCCTGGGCTTGCAAGGCGGGGGCAGGGGCGGCAGCCTGCGGACGCACGGTGAGGCGGTCGGGCAGGCGCATGTCCACCACCGTCAGCGGCCGGTCCAGCAGCGCCTGGGCGGATTGCAGCTCCATCAGCTTGGCCAGCGCCGCGGCCTCGGCGCCCTCGGGCAGCAGGATGTCGGCACCGTTCTTCATGCGCAGGTTCCAGCGCCGCCCGCCGACCCGCACTGCCGCCACCACCCGCGCCTTCAGCGCCGGCTGCGCCGAGAGCGCGTCCAGCAGCGACGCCGCCCCCTGCGGCGCGCCGGCGCCCACCACCAGCGGCAGGTCGGCGAAGCTCGCCACCTCCTCGTTGGCAACCACCTGGCCGTCGCGCCCGATCAGCACGAACTTGCCCTGGTTCTGCCAGATCGCGAACGGCCGCCGCTCGGTCAGGCTGACCACCAAGGTGCCGGGCAGCCGCCGCTCGATGGTGACGTGCTCGACCCAGCTCAGGCTCTCGACCCGGCTGCGCGCCGCCTCCAGGTTGTAGCCCAGGATCGAGTTCCCGGCATGCACCCCGAGCGCTGCCTGCAACAGGGGTTCCGGCGTGTTGTTGCGGCCCTCGATCACCACGCTCTGCACAGGCAGGTTGACCGCCGCCGCCAGCGTGCCGCGGGCACGGGCCAGCATGCCGCCGGGTTGCGCGGAGTGGGCCAGCAGGATGCCGGCGAGCACGACGACGAAGCCCGCGACGCCCCACAGCGCCGGGCGGATGAAGCGCCGTTGCCGCCGCAGCAGCAGCTTCAGCCGCGACGGCCGGCTGGAGACGTCGCGCGGCTGGCGCAGGGGGACGCGGGTCACGCGCGGCATGCGGCCTGCTCCACCATCCACGCGCACAGGTCGGGGAACGACAGGCCGAGATGCGCCGCCTGCTCCGGCAGCAGCGAGGTCGGGGTGAGGCCGGGCTGGGTGTTGACTTCGAGCAGCACCAGGCGGCCGGGCTCGCCGGCGGTGTCGTCGTAGCGCAGGTCGGCGCGAGATGCGCCGCGGCAGCCGAGCGCCTGGTGGGCGCGCAGGGCGATATCCATGGCGCTGGCGTAGGCGGCGGCGTGGACCTGAGCCGGGATCACGTGGCGGCTGCCGCCGGCGGCGTATTTCGCCTCGTAGTTATAGAAGCCCGTCGTGGCCGTGATGTCGGTGACGGCGAGCGCCCGGTCGCCCATCACGCCGACGGTCAGCTCGCGGCCGGGAATGAACTCCTCGACCATGGCGGCGGGGCCGAAATGCCAGCGGGCGGCGATCTCGGCGCGTCCGTTGCCGCCTTCGCGTAGAATCTCGACGCCGACCGAAGAGCCTTCGTTGACCGGCTTGACGACGTACGGGCGCGGCATCGGGTCCGCCTCCGCCAGCGCCTCGATCGCCACCATCGCACCGTGCGCGACTGGCAACCCGGCGGCGGCGAACACGGCCTTGGCCGCCTGCTTGTCCATCGCCAGAGCGGACGCGCGCACGCCGGAATGCGTGTACGGGATGCCGAGCCAGTCGAGCACGCCCTGGATGGTGCCGTCCTCGCCGAAGCGGCCGTGCAGCGCGTTGAACACCACGTCCGGCGCCGGCGACAACGCGGCGATCACGGCGCCGAGGTCCGGGCCAACCTCGATCGGGCGCACGTCGAACCCGGCCCCCTGCAAGGCAGCGATCACCTGCCGGCCGGAGGCAAGGCTGACTTCCCGCTCGGCCGAGATGCCGCCAAACAACACGGCGATGCTCTTCACTGCTCCTCCTCCCCTTGCGGGAGGAGGCCGGGAGGAGGGGTGGCCACGCGATACACGCTGGGCGCGCTCGATGCCTCACCCCGGCCCTCTCCCGCAAGGGGAGAGGGAGAAGGAAAACGGCCGGGGATGCCGATGCGGCGGATTTCCCATTCCAGCGTGACCCCGCACGTCGCATGCACCCGGCGGCGCACCTCCTCGCCAAGGCCCTCCAGATCAGCCGCCGTCGCGCCACCCGTGTTGAGCAGGAAGTTGCAGTGCTTCTCGCTGACCTGCGCCCCGCCCCGCACCAGGCCGCGGCAGCCGGCGCCATCAATCAGTTCCCACGCCTTTTGGCCCGGCGGGTTGCGGAACGTCGAGCCGCCGGTGCGGGCGCGGACCGGCTGGGTCGCCTCCCGATTGGTGCGGATTTCTGCCATGCGGGCGGCGATCGTCGCCGGGTCGCCGGGCCGCGCCTGCAGCCGGACGCGCACCACGACGGCGCCGGGCGGCAGCGAGGCATGGCGATAATCGAATGCCAATGCGGTGGCCGGCTGCCGCACGATGCCATCCGGCGTAGCGACCTCGACCCAATCCAGGCAGCCCGCCAGGTCGCCGCCATAGGCGCCCGCGTTCATCGCCACGGCGCCGCCGATCGAGCCGGGAATGCCGGACAGGAACTCCAGCCCCGTCAGGCCCGCCGCCGCCGCGTGCTCCGCCACCACGGCATCCAGCGCCGCCGCCCCGGCGACCACGCCATCCGCCTGCACCACAACGTCGCCGAAGCCGCGCGCCAGCCGCACCACGACGCCGTGCACGCCGCCGTCCCGCACGATCAGGTTGGACGCCGCCCCGATCACCGTTAGCGGCGCGTCGTGCGGCAGCCCGGCCAACAAGGCCACCAGGTCGTCAGCGCTCGACGGCCGCACCAGCACCTCCGCCACTCCGCCGACACGGAACCAAGTCAGCGGGCCGAGCGGCGCGTCCGCCTGCACCCGGCCGGCCAGCTTCGGCAAACGGTCCAGCAACCCGCTGCGGATCGGCTGCGCCATCATGCCGAGCGCCTCGCGCTGCCTTGCAACTCGGCAAGCTGCCCCGGCAACGCGGCGGCCCAGGCGGTGATGTTGCCAGCACCCAGGCAGACCACCATGTCGCCGGGCTTGGCGATTGCGTGCACCATCTCCGCCAGGTGCTCCGGCCCTTGCAGCGGCACCACGCTGCGATGCCCACGCGCGCGCAAGCCGTCCACCAGCGCGTCGCGCGACGCCCCCGCGACGGGCGCCTCGCCGGCGGCATACACGTCGGCGACGATCACGGTGCCGGCGTCGTTCATGCAGGTGCAGAACTCCTCGAACAGCGACGCCAGCCGGC
>CAXSFF010000298.1:0-5179 GCA_964236035.1 uncultured Acetobacteraceae bacterium | reverse complement strand
GCGTCTGTGCGGCAAGGGCGGCGGCTGGTCATGGACGATCCAGGGCGCGATGTGGCTCTGCCTGCTCGCGGGGGCGATCGCGGCGACACTCGCCCAGCGCTGGCTTGGCAGGGGCGTGTCATGGCCGTTGCCGGTGATCGCCGCGATCCTGACGATCGGTTCCTTCACCCGGCGATGAAGCCGGGGCGCCCTCGGAAGGGCAGCCCAAAGCCGTCTCCCTAGATCGCCTCCTTCAACTCCTTGGCCGCCCGGAACGCCACCTTCTTGCTGGCTTTGATCTCGATGGCGGCCCCCGTCGCCGGGTTGCGGCCCATGCGCGCCGGCCGGTCCTTCACCTCGATGATGCCGAGGCCGCCGATCTTCACCCGCTCGCCCGCCTTCAGGTGGTCGACCAGGGTGCCGAACAGGTCGGCCAGCAACGTGTCGGCCTGCTTCTTCGGCAGGTCGTGGCGCTCGGTCAGCCCGGCGGCGAGGTGCTTCAAGGTCACAGTCGCCACTGGGGCCGGCTTGGCGGCGGGCGGCTTGACGGGTGCTGGTGCCGGCTTCGCCTTGCTGGCCGGCTTCGCGGCCGGGGCTGGCTTGGCCGCGCTTTTGGTTGAGGTAGTCTTCACAGCCATGATGGTCGCGACTCCGATTTGTCATCGTACGCAAACACGTCCCAGCCACCAGCACAAGCCGTCACCCTGCCGGACCAGCAGGACTCAGGCCACCCGCAGGCATTCCAGTACCGAAACGTAGTTCGCCACCGCGGCGCCGCCCATGTTGAACACGGTGCCCAGCTCCGCTCGCGGCAGCTGCATCGCGCCCGCCGTGCCGGTGAGCTGCATCGCCGCCATCACGTGCATGGAGACCCCCGTGGCGCCGACGGGATGCCCCTTCGCCTTCAACCCGCCCGAGCGGTTCACCGGCAGGCGGCCGTCGCGTTCGGCCCAGCCCTCCCGCGCCGCCCGCGCGCCCTGCCCCGGCAGCGCCAGCCCCATCGCCTCGTACGCCATCAGCTCGGCGATGGTGAAGCAGTCGTGGGTCTCCACGAACGACAGGTCGGCCAGGCCCACGCCGGCGGCGTCCAGCGCGCGCTGCCAGGCCAGCTCGGCGCCGGCCATCCGCGTCATGTCGCGCTGCGACAGCGGCAACTGGTCGTTGACCTGCACCGCAGCCCGGAACCGCACCGCCTTGGCCAGCCCGCGCGCGGTGTCGTCGTCGGTCAGCACCAGCGCCGCCGCCCCGTCGGAGATCGGCGAGCAGTCGGTGCGGCGCAGCGGCGGGGCGACATACGGGTTCTTCTCGCTGACCGTGGAGCAGAACGCGAAGCCGAGGTCCTTGCGCAGCTGCGCATACGGGTTGTCGACGCCGTTGCGGTGGTTCTTGGCGGCGATCCGCGCCAGCGCGTCCGAGGCGTCGCCGTAGCGCTGGAAATAGGTCTCGGCGATACGCCCGAACACCCCGGCGAACCCGGCTGGGATATCCGCCTCCTCGCGGCGGTAGCTGGCGCCCAGCAAGTTGTCGCCGGCCTGCGCCGTGGTGGCCCCCGTCATCTTCTCGACGCCGATCACCAGCGTGGCACGGCCGCGCCCGGCGGCGAGGAAGTCGCGCGCGCCATGCAACGCGGCGCTGCCGGAGGCGCAGGCGTTCTCATACCGGGTCGCCGGGCGGAAGCGCAGCGCGGGCACCGACTGGATCGCCAGGCTGGCCGGGAAGTCCTGGCGCGAGAAGCCGCTGTTGAACATGCCGACGAACACGGCATCGATGCCCTCGGGCTCCAGCCCGGCATCGGCGATGGCGGCGCCGGCCACCTCGGCGATCAGGTCCTCCACGTCGTGGTCGGTCTTGCCGAAGCGGGTATGTGCCCAGCCGACGATGCAGGTGTCCATGGCCGATCCTCCTGTTGCCGCTCCAATAGAAAGGCCGGCGCGACACCGGACGCAACCATGTTGTTCGCGATGGCCGGTTCAGCCTCGCCATGCAATTGGCGGCTGTTGACAACCTGCGGAAATGAAGTCGACGCTTCATGCCAAGGCCGCCGTTCCAGGCAGGATGCGGCCAACGAGGGAGCCGGACGGCCATGCGGAACGTCAAGGACATGCAGAACCTCGGCCTCGCCTCGATGGGCGCGGTGCTGGAGTACTTCGACTTCCAGGTCTACGTGTTCGTGGCCGCCGCGCTCAGCATCGCGCTGTTCCCGCCCGGCGCCTCCGCATGGGTGAACCAGATTTGGGCGCTGGGCATCTTCGCGATCGGCTACCTGGTGCGGCCGGTCGCCGGCATGGTCATCGCGCACTTCGCCGACCTGGTCGGGCGCAAGAAGCTGTTCATACTGACCGTCCTGCTGATGTCGGTGCCGACGTTCCTGATGGGGCTGCTGCCGACCTACGCCGTCGCCGGCTGGATGGCCCCGGCGGCGCTGCTGCTGCTGCGCATCCTGCAGGGCTGCGCGGTGGGCGGCGAGCTGCCCGGCGCGTCGGTGTTCGTGTGCGAGCACGCCAACCCGCGCCGGCTCGGGCTGTCCAGCGGCATCTTCATCGGCGTCATCAACGCCGGGTTGCTGATGGGCGCCGGCGCGGCGGCCTTGTCGCGCACCGTGGCCGACCTGGACCCGGCGCTCGCCTCGCTGGCCTGGCGCCTGCCGTTCCTGCTTGGCGGCATCTTCGGCCTGGTCGCCGCCTACCTGCGCCGCCATCTTGAGGAAACCCCGCTGTTCGAGCAGGTCCGCAAGGAGAACAAGCTGTCGCGGCGGGTGCCGCTGGCGACGGTGCTGAGCCAGTACCGCTGGCAGTGCGTCTTCGCCCTGGCGCTGGTGTTCGTGTTCTCGACGACGACGAGCGTCTACTTCCAGTACATGCCGAACTACCTGATCACGCAGATGCGGTTCCCGTCCGACATGGTGTTCAAGGCCAACGTGTTCGGCGTCGCCGTGTTCGTGCTGGGCATGCCGGTGTGGGGCATGCTGCGCGACCGATTCGGCTGGACCAGGATGCTGGTCGCGGCCGGCATCCTCAACACCGGCGCCGCCCTATGGTTCTTCAATTACCTGCCCGGCCTGGAGGTGGCCGACACGCGGCTGATCTACGCCTTCATGGTGGTGGGCCTGCTGTGCGGCATCCCGCACTCCCTGGTCGCGGGCCTGATCTGCTCGCTGTTCCCGACGCCGATCCGGCAGAGCGGCTTCGCGTTTCCCTACAGCGTCGGCACCGCGATCATATCCGGCCTGACGCCGCTGACGCTCGCCTGGCTGGTGCGCGGCTACGGCCTGTCCGCGGCCATGTACCAAGGGGTGCTGAGCGGCTTGGTCGCGCTGGCGCTGGCCAGCGTGATACGGCTATTGCCGCTCTACCTGGGCGAGACCGCCAAGGTTGCCGCCGCGTTCCCTGAGCGCGTGACCAGCAGCTAAGGAATTCGGGACGGCTCGCGGCATTGGAAGGTGGCGTCGAACGCGGTCGGCCAATAATGCGTCCGGGGATCGCCGTCCGGGCGAAGGTCCAGCAACACCATCTCGTGGCCTTGCTGCTGGCAGAACCCACTCGCTTCCGCCAGCACGACCCGGCGCGCCTCCGGCCCGCCGCCGCGGACGGGCGCGCGCATCTCCGACACCACATACGTCCCCGGGCCGACCGGCACGATGCCCGTGGTGAGGGCGCACCCTGCCAGGCCAGTGCCCGCCAAGGCCATGAACAGGACTCGCGGCACCTAGCGGATCGGCGGGTCGTATTGCAGGCCGCCCTTGTTCCACAGGTTGTTCAGCCCGCGCGGCACCCCCAGCGGCGCAATGTCGCGGTCGAACAGCTCGCCGTAGTTGCCGACCTGCTTCACCAGGTTGAACGCCCACTTGTTGTCCAGCCCGAGCGCCTTGCCCATGTCGCCCTCCATCCCCAGCAACCGCCGCACGTCCGGGTTGGTGGAGTTGGCGAAGCTGTCGATGTTCTTGCTGGTGACGCCCAGCTCCTCCGCCGACAGCCCGGCGATGTGCGACCAGCGCACGATGTCGAACCACTTGTCGTCGCCCTTGCGCACCATCGGCCCCAACGGCTCCTTGCTGATCACCTCGGGCAGCAGCACGTAGTCGGACGCCTTCGCCCCCTGCGAGAAGCGGAACGCCGCCAACTGCGAGCCGTCGGTCGAATATGCGTCACAGCGCCCGGAGATGAACGTGTTCTGCAGCTCGGTCAGATCCTGGATCAGCACGGGCGTGAACTTCAGCGAGTTGATGCGGAAGTAGTCGCTGATCGCCAGCTCCGTCGAGGTGCCGGGCTGCACGCATATGGTGGCGCCGTCCAGCTCCTTGACGCTCTTGACCCCGGACGCCGCCTTCACCGCGAAGGAGGTGCCGTCGTAGTAGTTCACGGCGGCGAACCCGAGGCCGAGGTTGCCCTCCCGCGCCAGCGTCCACGTCGTGTTGCGGAACAGCGCGTCGACCTCGCCGGATTGCAGTGCGGTGAAGCGGTTGGTGGTGGTCAGCGGCACGAAGCGGACCTTCTGCGCATCGCCCAGAACGGCGGCGGCGACCTGGCGGCAGCCGTCGGCGTCCAGCCCGCGGATCACGCCCTGGCTGTCGGCCAGCGAATACCCGGCAATGCCGGTCGACACGCCGCACACCAGCATGCCGCGCGCGCGCACCGCGTCGAGCGTCGATGAGCCGCTGCCCTGCGCCGCGGCCTCCCCTGGCGCCGCCAGCAGCCCAACCAATGCAGCAGCGCCCAACAGCCGCAGCGTATTCCGTTTCGGCATCGTCGATCCTTTGTCGAACAGCAGGGCAGCCCTGCATCGCCATCACCTTGCTGCGCGCGCAACGTCAGATCAAGCCGGCTTGCCTCGCGGCGGCGGATTGGCCATTTGAGCCGGCGATGCTGCACATGATCAAACTGGCCGTCGGCGTGCGCGACCCGGCCCACCTCCGCGACATCCAGCAACGGCGGACCGAGACCGACCCGCCGCTGCGCCACCTGACGCGGCACATGCCCCGCCGCGCCGCGGAGATCATCGACGGCGGCTCGCTGTTCTGGGTGATCGCCGGGTCGCTGCTGGTGCGCCAGCGCATCGTCGGCATCGCGGCGTCCACCCGCGCGGACGGGACGGCGTGCACCATGCTGATGTTCGACCCGGCGCTGGTCCCCGTCACCCCGCGCCCGGTCAAGGCATTCCAGGGCTGGCGGTATTTGCCCGCCGACGCGGCGCCCGCGGACCT
>CAXSFF010000297.1:0-5181 GCA_964236035.1 uncultured Acetobacteraceae bacterium | reverse complement strand
GTGGTGCCGCTCCAGGTCCAGCCCCCCGGCGGCGATCGGACCCAGGTCCATCGACAGACCGAAGAACGGCAGCAGCCGGTCGGCCTCGATGTGGCGGATGCCGTCGTCGTCCAGGTTCTGCACCGCCACCATCGACAGCATCCCCGCCGCGCCGTGCAGGCCATGCAACTGGTACGGCACCACCAACTCGATTTCGCCGCGTTCGGCCGCCGCGGCCAGCTGCGCCGCCATCTCCGGCGCGGCGCGGAACTTCGGCCGGCGATGGATCACGTAGACCTTCTCCGCCACGTCCTTCAACGACAGCGCCCAGTCCACGGCGCTGTCGCCGCCGCCGGCGATCACCACCCGGCGGCCACGGAAATCCTCGCGCCGGCGTACGTAGTACTGCACCGAGCCGCTGGCCTCGAACGCCTCCAGGCCGTCCAGCGGCGGCCGGTTCGGGCCGAACGCGCCGGCGCCCGCCGCCAGCAGCACCGCCTTGGCATGCACCTCGTCGCCGCGGTCGGTGCCCAGCACGAAACGGCCCCGCTCGCCCGCCAGCCGCTCCACCCGGCGCCCCAGCAGCCGAGGCGCATGGAACGGCGCCAACTGCCGCTCCAGTTGCGCGATTAGGTCGCCGGCAGCGATCGCCGGGTGCGCGGGGATGTCATAGATCGGCTTCTCCGGATACAGCGCCGAGCACTGCCCGCCGACCTCGCCCAGGGCGTCGATCAGGGTGGAGCGCAGCTTCAGCATGCCGCATTCGAAGGCAGCGAACAGCCCGGCGGGGCCGGCACCGATGATCGCGACGTCGGTTTCGATGGTTTGGCTCATCCGCCAAAGCTAACGCGGTCCGTCGCCTATTCAAGCACGGTTTGCGTGCGCCGCCCGCTTGGCTACAAAGGCGGCCATGCAGGCCGAAACGACCGTCATCGCGCTGCCGGACCTGGACGCCACCCTGGCGCTCGGCGCCCGGCTCGCCCGGCTGCTGCGGCCCGGCGACGCGGTCCTGCTGCAAGGCCCGCTCGGCGCCGGCAAGTCCGAGCTGGCCCGCGCCCTGATCCGCGCCGCCGCCAACGACCCGGCGCTCGAGGTGCCAAGCCCCAGCTACACGCTGGTGCAGGCCTACGACACCCCGCTGGGAACCCTGCACCACTTCGACCTATGGCGACTCGACGGCCCCGGCGGCGTGGTGGAACTCGGCTGGGAGGAGGCGAGGGCAGGGATCGTGGTGGTGGAATGGGCCGAACGGCTGGGCGGTCTGCGCCCCGACGACGCGCTCACCGTCCAGCTCTCGACCGTGACGGAGGCCTCCCGCAGCGCCCGGCTGTCCGGCTGGCACGGGCGGCTGCCATGACGCGGTGCGCCATGCTGCTGGCCGCTGGGATCGGCACCCGGATGCGCCCACTGACGGAGCGGACCGCCAAGCCGCTGCTGCCGCTCGGCGGTCGCACGTTGCTGGACCATGCGCTCGACCGGCTGGCCGCGGCCGGGGTGGATCGCGTGGTGGTCAACACGCACTGGCACGCCGACCTGGTGGAGACGCACCTGGCGCGGCGCTCCGGCGGGCCGGAGATCGTGCTACGCCCGGAGGACGCGTTGTTGGACACGGGCGGCGCGGTGCAGGCGGCGTTGGCGGCCGGTGACCTCGGCGACGCGCCGTTCTTCATCATCAACGGCGACAGCTTCTGGCTCGACGGCCCCACCCCGACGCTCGACCGGGTCGCCGCCGCGTTCGACCGTGCCCGCCACGACACCGTGCTGCTGGTCCACCGCACGTTCCAGGTGCATGGCGACGTCGGCTTGGGCGATTTCGCGGTCGATCCCTGGGGCGCGCTGCGCCGCCGGCGGGAGCGCGAGGTGGCGCCGTACATCTTTGCCGGCGTGCAGCTCGCCTCGCCCGCTCTGTTCGCGCGGGCGCCGGCGGGGCCGTTCAGCCTGAACGAACTGTGGGACGACGCCATTGGCACCCAGCGACTGCTCGCCGTGGTGCATGACGGTCTGTGGTTTCACCTGTCGCAGCCGCGCGACCTGTCGGAGGCAGAGGCCGCCCTGCACGCGCGCGAAACCGGCGAGACGCGGTGAATCTGTTCACCCTGCCGCCGCACGCCCGCTTCCTGGAGACGCTGGCGGCGGACTGGCTGGCCCGCGCCGGCGACGACCCGCTGGCGGTGGCCGACGGGGTCATCCTGCTGCCGACCCGGCGGGCCGCACGCGCCATGGCCGAGACCTTCCTGGCGCTGACCCATGGCCGCCCGTTGCTGCTGCCGCGCATCGTGGCGTTCGGCGCGCTGGACGAGGAGCCGCTGACCCTGGCCGGCTCGCTCGATTTGCCGCCCGCCGTCGCCGGCCCGCTGCGGCTGGCGCAGTTGACCCGGTTGGTGATGGCGCTCGACGGCCGCTACGGCGCGCCGGTCACGGCGGACCGCGCCTGGCCGCTGGCGGTGGAGCTGGCGGCCCTGATGGACGAGGCGGAGCGCGCCGAGATCGACCTGGCCCGGGTGCTGCCCGGGCTGGCGGCGGAGGACTACGCCCAGCATTGGCAGGTGACGCTGGAGTTCCTGGGCATCGTCACCCGCGCCTGGCCCGCCTGGCTGGCGGAGAACGCGGTGATGAACCCGGCCGCGCGCCAGGTGGCGATGCTCGACGCGCAATCGGCGGCGTGGCGGGATGCGCCGCCGGATTTCCATGTGCTGGCCGCCGGGTCGACGGGCGCGATCCCCGCGGTGGCGCGGCTGCTGGGGGTGGTGGCGGGGCTGCCGACCGGGCGCGTGGTGCTGCCCGGGTTGGACCTGGACCTCGACGATGCGGCGTGGGACGGGCTGGCCGACAGCCATCCGCAAGGCGGCCTGCGCACGCTGCTGGGGCGGCTGGGCGCCACCCGCGGCGACGTGCAGGCGCTGCCGACGGCTGAAGATGGCGGCCGTAGCGCCTTGCTCCACCGCGCCATGCTGCCGGCAGCATCGCTCGGCATGTGGCGGAATGCGGCCGTCTGCGACATCGGCGGTCTGCATCGCCTGATCCCCGCGGACCAGCAGGAGGAGGCAGCCGCCATCGCGCTGGCGCTGCGGGATGCGTTGCAGGTGCCGCATGCCCGCGCCGCGCTGGTGACGCCGGACCGCGACCTGGCCGGGCGGGTCGCGGCGGAGCTGGTGCGCTACGGCGTGATCGCCGACGACAGCGCCGGCGAGCCGCTGACGCAGACGCCGCCGGCGATCTTTCTGCGCCTGCTCGCCGCCGCCGTGGCCGAGGGGTTGCGCCCGGTGCCGCTGCTGGCGTTGCTGAAGCATCCGTTCGCCGCCGCCGGGTTGTCGCCGGCCGCCTGCCGCGCCGCCGCCCGTGCGCTGGAGCGGCACGGCCTGCGCGGGCAGGCGCCGAAGCCGGGCATCGCCGGGTTGCACCAGGTGGCGGAGACGGAGGCGGACCAGACCTTCGTCGCCCGCATCGCCGGGTGCCTGGCGCCGCTGTCGCTGGTGGCCGCCGCCGACCGCATCGCCCCGTCCGAAGCGTTGCAGGCGTTGATCGAGGCCGCCGAGGCGCTGGCCGACTCGCCGGACCGCCCCGGCGCGGAGCGGCTCTGGGCCGGCGAGGACGGCCACGCGCTGGCCGCCCACCTGACCGAGCTGCTGGCCGCGATCGACGTGCTGCCGCCGCAGCCGCCCGGCGTGCTGCCCGGGCTGCTGGAGGCGAGCCTGGAGGGCCAGGTGGTGCGCAGCCGCCGCGCGCTGCGGGGCCGCGAGGGGGCCGAGCACCCGCGCGTGTTCATCTGGGGCCTGCTGGAGGCGCGGCTGCAGACCGCCGAGCTGATCGTGCTGGCGGGCCTGACGGAGGGCGTTTGGCCGCCCGCCACCGACCCCGGCCCGTGGCTCAGCCGGCCGATGCGCGCCGCCGCCGGGCTGCCCTCGCCGGAGGAGGCGGTGGGGCAGATGGCGCACGACTTCATGATGGCCGCCTGCGCCGCGCCGACGGTGGTGCTGTCCTGCCCGCGGCGGCGCGATGGCGCCCCCACGGTCGCCGCCCGCTGGCTGGTGCGGCTGGAGGCGATGCTGCGCGGCTCCGGGCAGGCACTGCCCGAGCACCCGGCGCCGCTGTGGGCCCGCGCCCTCGACCAGCCCGCCGGGCTCGCCGTTCGCCGTTCGCCACCCGCGCCGCGCCCGGCCGCCGAGGCACGCCCGCGGCGGATGCGGGTGACGGAGGTGGAGACCTGGCTGCGCGACCCCTATGCGATCTACGCGCGCCATGTGCTGCGGCTGGAGGCGCTGCGCCCGCTTGAGGAATCAGTGGACGCGGCGGATTACGGCATCGTGGTGCACGCGGCGATCGCCGGCTTCCTCGGCGGCATCGGCACCAGCTTCCCGCCGGACGCGGAACGCCGCCTGGTCCTCGCCATGGACGCGGCGCTGGCGGCGCAGGACCTGCGCCCGGCGCTGGCGGCCTGGTGGCGTCCGCGCCTGCACCGCATCGCCGCCTGGGTGGCGGAGGCGGAGCGCGACCGGCGGCTGGGGCAGGGGCTGGCCGGCATCGGCACGGAGAGGGCCGGCGATTGGGTGCTCGACCTGGCGCAGCCGTTCACCCTGCGCGGCCGCGCCGACCGCATCGAGCGGCGCTTCGACAGCAGCATCGCCATCCTCGATTACAAGACGGGCGCCGTGCCCGCCGCGCGCGACGTGGAGTCCGGGCTGGCGCCGCAACTGCCGCTGGAGGCCGCGATGGCCGCTGCCGGCGCGTTCGGGCCGGAACTCGCCGGGGCGGCGTGCGAGCTGACCTACTGGCACCTGACCGGCGGCTACGTGGCCGGCGAGGCGACGACGCTGTTCAAGAACGACCGGGAGCGGCTGGAGGCGGTCATCGCGACGGCGAAGCACAAGCTGGCGGCGCTGGTGACGGCGTTCGACGACCCGCGGCAGCCGTACCTGTCGCAGCCGCATCCCGGCGCCGCGCCGCGCTTCTCCGATTTTACCCAGCTCGCCCGCGTCGCCGAGTGGGCCGCGCTGGAGGACGGCGAATGAACGCGGTGCCGAAGGTCCAGCCGGCCTCCCTGCGCGCCGCCGCCCGCCAGTTGGAGGCGTCCGACCCGGCGGTCAGCGCCTTCGTCGCGGCGTCCGCCGGGTCGGGCAAGACCAAGCTGCTGATCGACCGCCTGCTGCGGCTGATGCTGCGCGCCGGGCCGGAGGGGCAGCAAGATCCCGCACGCATCCAGTG
>CAXSFF010000296.1:0-5182 GCA_964236035.1 uncultured Acetobacteraceae bacterium | reverse complement strand
GGGCACGACACCGGAGGTGCTGAGCAGGCCGCGCGTCGGCTTGAGCCCAACGATGTTGTTGAACCCGGCCGGCACGCGGCCCGATCCCGCGGTATCCGTTCCCAGCGCGAAGCTGACCAGCCCGGACGCGACCGCGACGGCGGAGCCGGAGGAGCTGCCGCCCGGCACCATCGCGGCGTCGAACGGGTTGCGCGGGATGCCGTAGGGCGAGCGCACGCCGACCAGCCCGGTCGCGAACTGGTCGAGGTTGGTCTTGCCCACCACGATGGCGCCGGCGTCCACCAGTCGCTGCACCACGAAGGCGCTGGCCCGCGGTTGGTAGGCGAAGGCCGGGCACCCCGCCGTGGTCGGCAGGCCGGCCACGTCAATGTTGTCCTTGACCGCGAACGGCACGCCGCCCAGCGGCAGGGCGGCATCGGCCGCACGCGCCAGATCCAGCAGGTGCTCGTCCGGGAAGCGGCTGATCCACACTGCGGGGTCGGGCGCGCGGGCCAGCAGCCGCGCCATCACCGCCGCGGGGGTGGTGCTGCCGTCGGCGTAGGCGGCACGCAGGCGGCCGATGTCCAGGCCCGGCGGCGGCCGGTCCACCGAAGCATTCCTGCGCGAGGCGACCTGCAAGTGCCGGACCCCTAGCCCGTGACGAGCACCGGGGCGCGGCGGTGGCGGGTGGCGCACTCGTAGTCGTGGGCGCAGGCGAGCAGCGTGGCCTCGCTCCACATCGGGCCGACGAACACCAGGCCGAACGGGGCGCCCGAGCCGTAGTACCCGGCGGGCACGGTGAGCGCGGGCAGACCGGCGATGTTGATCTCGCTCACCACCGTTTCGTGGATCGTGGCGGTGCCGTGCAGCGGTCCCAGCGAGTCGCGCATCTGCGGGAACACCAGCGCGTCCAGGCGCTCGCGGGCGAACACCTCGCCGAAGATCGCCAGGTAGGCCTCGCGGGCTGCGATGAACTCCGACATGTCGGGCGGGCGGGACGGGTCGGCGAGGCAGGCGGCGAACTGCGCGAGGTTCGGCATGAAGTTGAGCACGCCGGACGGGGCGAAGGCGTCCTGGCTCGCGGTGGCGGCGGCGAACTCGGCGAAGGTCTTCAGCGCGGCGTCGGGGCCGAGGCGTTCGAGGTACTTCTGCAGGTCGTGGGGGATAGCTTCCATGCCGCGGGCGTCGAACTCGGCGAGCGGCGGCGTGGGCTGGCGCAGGGCGGCGAAGCCCGTGCCTGCGAACGGGTCCTCGACCAGCACCGCGCCCCGGGCCGACAACTCCTCCTGGGCACGTTCGTAGAGGCGGGTGGCTTCGTCGGACAGGGGGAGGTTGCGCCAGCCGGGGCCGTAGAGGCCGAGCCGCCTGCCGTGCAGCGCGTCGTCCGAGAGCAGCGAGGCGTAGCCGCCGGGCGGGCGGTGGCCGACGCCGGCGATCGTCTTCGGGTCCTCTGGGGAGTAGCCGGCCAGGGCGTCGAGCGTCAGCGCCGCGTCGCGCACGCAGCGCGCGATCGGGCCGACCACGTCGCGCAGCGCGGCGAGCGGCATCACCCCGGCGTTCGGCACCAGGGCGAAGCTCGGCTTGAGGCCGACAAGAGCCTGCGCCGAGGCGGGATTCTGGATCGAGCCGCCGGTCTCCTCCGCCAGCGCGAGCACCGCCATGCTTGCGGCCACCGCGCAGGCGCTACCGGCGCTGCTGCCGCCGGGCAGGAACTCGCGCCCGGCGGGGTTGTAGGTCGGGCCGGCCCAGCTTCCGTTGGCGTGGGCGCCGGTGTGGCTCAGGATCGGCACGTTGGTCTTGCCCAGGATGACGGCGCCGGCGGCACGCATCCGCGCGACGACGGGGGAGTCGGTCGCGGGCATCAGGTCGACCCCGCCGGTGCCGCTGTACAGCACCGACCAGCCGGCGGTGGTCGGGAAGCCGACCATGTCCATCGGGTCCTTCACCACCACCGGCACGCCGGCCAGCGGCCCGAGCGTTTCGCCGGCGGTGCGGCGGCGGTCGATGGCGCGGGCGTCGTCGAGCGCGTCGGGATTGAGGAAGATGATCGCGTTGTAGGCGGGATTGTAGGCCGCGATACGGTCCAGGAAGGCCTGCGTCAGCGCCTCGGAGGTCGTCGCGCTACTGGCAAAGGCGGCCTGCGCGCCCTCCACCGTCAGCTCCACGATGTCGATGTTGCTCATGCTCCGGGTCCGATCATGCGAGTTCCGCGCCTGGAACCTTGTCGCTCGTGAGGTCGGGGCGCAACCCTGGAAATCCTTCGCGGGGAACAGATATCATTCCGATGCCATCATGGCATCGGCTCTCTGGAGTGACCGGCGAAGCAGGCAAGGTTGAGGCTCTGCCTCAAACTCCGGCAAAGGCTCGCCTTTGGAATCCATTACTTAAGAGAAGCCGGTCCAGGGGGGCTCCCCCTGGCGGGTCCAGGGCAGAGCCCTGGCCTTGCCTGCTTCCCGAGAGCCCGACGCCGCCACAGGCCGGACGACCGCGTTGCAGAAGGTGAGCGCCGACCCTGCCGACGCGCAGGGTGCGCCAAGGATGGCACAGCAATTGCTTTTGTACTGTTGCCCCGAGGGTTCCAGAAAGGCGACGGACATGAGCACGCACCAGGGCCATCCGTGCAGTCAGCGCGGCGAGGACATGTGGCGCGCCTCCGTGCCGCGCTGGGCAGGTCTCACCTTCGCGCTTGCGTGCGTCCTCTGTCTCGCCGTGCCCGGCATGGCCCGGGCCGCGCCGGCGGCCTGCCAGCAGTTGCAGGCCAGATACCCGAGCCTGAAAGGCCGGACGCTCGTCGACGCGGTGAACCCGCACACGCCCGGCTACGAGGCGCTCGATCCCGCCGACCCGAGCCGCTACATCGGTTTCGACATCGACCTGGTTCAGGCGCTCGGCGAATGCCTGGGCTTCAGCGTGACCTACAAGGCCGTCGCGTTCGCAGCCATGCTGCCGACGCTGCAGAGCGGCCAGGCCGACCTGATCATCTCCGACATCTACGCCACGAAGGAGCGCGCCCGGGCGGCGGACTTCATCACCTACTCCAAGGTGTCCGACGGCGTGCTGGTGGCCCGCGGCAACCCGAAGCACCTGGACGGCATCAACGCCACGATGTGCGGCGCGGCGGCGGCGGAGAACACCGGGTTCGTGGAGGTGCCGCTGGTGCAGGCCCTTGCCGAGCCGTGCAAGGCCGCCGGCAAGCCGGCGCCGACGGTGCAGCTGTACGACAACAACGCGGACTGCATCCAGGCGATCCTGGCGGGTCGCGCCGACACCTACGTCAACGACGTCAACACTGTGGACCAGGCTGTCAAGGCCTATCCAGACCAGCTCGCCAAGGCGGCCGCGGTGACGCTGCCGTACTCCATCGGCATCGCGGTACCCAAGGGCAAGACCGAGTTCCGCGACGCCATGGTCGCCGCGCTGACCGCCCTGCAGGACGCGGGCGTGGAGACCGCGATGCTCAGGAAGTGGTCACTTGATGCGGGCACCCTTGAGGCGCCGCGGCTCGTCACCGAATAGGTGGGCCTGTTCCTCCACTACGTCGGCCTGCCCTACCTGCTGCAGGGAATCCTCCTCACCATCGAGGTGACGGCCCTGGGCGTGCTCGGCGGCCTGCTGGTGGGGCTCGCCCTGGCCGCGATGCAGCTCTGCCGCATACGGGCGCTGTCCGCCTTCGCCCGCACCTACGCCGTCATCTTCCGCGGCACGCCGCTCATCCTGCAGCTCGTCTTTGCCTACGACGCTCTGCCGCATATCGGGCTGCGGCTGAGTTCCGTGGGTGCGGCGGGGCTGGCCCTGGCCGCCAACGAGGGCCCGTTCATCGCCGAGATCCTGCGCTCCGGGGTGCGCGGCGTGGACCCGGGCCAGGTCGCGGCGGGACAGGCCCTGGGCATGACGCCGGGCGTGCTGATGCGTCGGGTGATCGGGCCGCAGGCGATCCGGATCATGGTCCCCGCACTCGGCAGCGAGACCGTCTCGGCGCTGAAGAACTCGTCGCTGGCCTCGGTCATCGCGGTCGAGGAGCTGACGCTGCGCAGCACCCAGCTCGCCTCGTCCACCTTCGACTTCTTCTCCATCTTCTTCGCGTCCGGCCTCATGTACCTGGTGCTGACCGGCGCCGTCAGCGCGCTGCAACTGGCGATCGAGGACCTGCTCGACCTCGACCGCCCCCCGGCGCGCGACCGCCTGTCGCTCCTGCTGCCCTGGCGCGGCAGAACCCCGGTTGCCGCCGCAGCCTGGCCGGCGGCCGGATTGTCCGCGGCCCCGGCCAACGCCGCCCCGGTGCGGCAGGTCGCCGCCACCGCGTCGGAGCGGGCCGCGCGAGCCGCCGGACTGGCTGCCGCCGCCGTCGCCGTCGAGATCCGCGGGCTGGACAAGCGCTACGGCGGCCAGCCGGTGCTCGACCGGCTGGATCTCACCGTGCGGTCCGGCGAGGTGATCGCGCTGCTCGGCCCCAGCGGGTCCGGCAAGAGCACGCTGCTGCGCTGCATCACCCTGCTGGAGGAGTGGGACGGCGGGACGATCCGGGTCGGCGGCCGGCGCCTGGGCTTCGGCGAGGACGGCCGCCGGATGCCGGCGCGCGCGGTGGCCAACGAGCGCGCCGGCGTCGGCGTCGGCATGGTGTTCCAGCAGTTCAACCTGTTCAGCCACCTCACCGCGCTGGAGAACGTCGCCGGCCCGCTGCGCTGGGTGCACGGCCTGCCCGCGCAGGACGCCGAGGGCCGGGCGCGCGACCTGCTGCGGCACGTGGGCCTGTCGCACCGCGTCGATGCCCTGCCGCGCCACCTGTCCGGAGGCCAGCAGCAGCGCGTGGCGATCGCGCGCGCCCTGGCGCCGCGACCCAGCGTCCTCCTGCTCGACGAGCCGACCTCCGCCCTCGACCCGGAGCTGGTCAACGAGGTCCTGGACGTGATCCGCAGGCTCTCCGTCGAGGACGGGCTGACCATGATCATCTCCACTCACCAGCTTCGCTTCGCCAGGGAGGTCGCCGACCGCGTGATCTTCCTCAGCGGCGGCACTGTCGCCGAGGAAGGCCCCGCCCACGATGTCCTTGCCAGGCCGCAACATCCCCTGACCGCACGGTTCCTGCGGGTCATGGGAGAGGACGGGCTGCCGGAGGCCGCGGCATGACACCGATGCCCTTTGTGCCGACCGTTGAAGCAGGCAAGGTTGAGGCTCTGCCTCAAACTCCGCCAAAGGCTCGCCT
>CAXSFF010000295.1:0-5184 GCA_964236035.1 uncultured Acetobacteraceae bacterium | reverse complement strand
TTCCCCAGCCCGGA
Source organism: uncultured Acetobacteraceae bacterium (assembly GCA_964236035.1). GTDB lineage: Bacteria > Pseudomonadota > Alphaproteobacteria > Acetobacterales > Acetobacteraceae > CAXSFF01. The sequence continues at coordinate 5,170 of CAXSFF010000295.1, read as the reverse complement.
GGCGGCCCGTGACCAGGCCATGCGGACGCTGCTGGACTTCGCCCGTGGCACCCAGCCGACCGACGAGGACCGCGCCTTCGTCGCCACCGTCAGGGATGCCAACGGCGATGCGATCTACCAGGCCAAGCTGTCGTTCTCGTCCACCAAGATCAGTTGAAGCGCGGACGGTGATGATGAAGGCGGCGGTTTGGCTTCAGCGGGTCGTTCGGAAACGCGTTCGCCCGCCGACGGCGCCGCCTGAGGCGGTGTCGCCCTAGACCGGGGTCGGGCCTGCCTCGCGGACGATCCCGGCCGGGTGCAGCAGCGCGGGTTCGCGCACCGCCGCCGCGCTCTTGCCGTCGCCGCCGCCGACCCATTCGCGCCACAGCAGGATCAGCACCGCCATGATGGCCGGGCCGAGGAACAGGCCCAGCAGGCCCCAGACCTCGACGCCGCCGAGGATGCCCAGCAGCACCCACAGGAACGGCAGCTTGGTCGCGCCGCCGATCAGCACGGGGCGGATGAAATGATCGGCGGTGAAGGTCACCGTCATGCCCAGCGCCAGCACCACCACGGCGGACACCACGCTGCCTTGCGCCGCCAGCAGCAGCGCCGCCAGGCCGAACACCACGGGCGCGGCGAACGGGATCATCGCGGCGATGGCGGTGAAGGCGCCGAACACCGCCGCGTGCGGCACCCCCGCCACGGCGTAGGCCACGCCGAGCACGAAGCCCTCGCCCAGCCCGACCAGCACCAGCCCGTCGATCGTGCCGTGGATAGAGGCGATGATCTGGCGGCTGATGCGCTCCCCGCTGGGGCCGAACGAGCGCAGGCTGGCGCGGCGCATCTGCTCGGCCAGCAGGGGGCCGTCGCGGAACAGGAAGAACAACGCCACCAGCGTGAAGGCGAACAGCGTGACCCGGCGCAGCACGATCTCGCTCAGGTGGCGGCTGTAGTTCATCGCGTTGTCGTGGCTGAACCGGTCCAGCAAGGCGGCGGCGCTGCCCGGGTCGGCGAGGTTCTGCTGCCACCAGGCGCTCACGGCGTCGGCGCCCACGGGGAGGCGGTGCAGGAAGTCCGGCTCCGCGATGCCGTTGGCGCGGGCGTCCCTCATCCAGTCCATCGCCTGATGCGACTCGTGGGCGAGCTGCACCCCGACCAGGCCGAGCGGCACGATGAACACCAGCGCCACCCCGAGCGTGAACAGCATCGGCAGCAGCACGTCGTGGCACCGGTGCCCGACCCGCTGCTGCAGCCGGCGATACCAGGGCCACAGCGAGATGGCGAAGATCACCGCCCAGACCAGCGCCGGCATGAAGCCCCACAAGGTGTAGGCGCCGAGCGCCACGACGGCGGCGGCCAAGGCGGCGCGGGCGACGCGCTGGGCGACGGGGTTGCCCGCCGGCGTGTTCATGCCGTCCATGGTGGCTTCTCCAACGATGCTGGCCGCATCATGACGCCTTTGCCAAGCAGCCGCCATCACTACCGGGCCGTTCCAAGCCATAGCTGCTCACGGCACATCCTCATACCGGGACAGCCGCCATGCCAGCGGTTCCGCCATGGCGTCGTCATACCAGGCCGCGACGAGGGGATGCCCGCGCACCGCCGCGCAATATGCCCGGGTGTCGGCGGCAAGCGGCGGGTGGTAGCTCAGCAGCCGCGCCACCACGGGCGCGAACATCGCATCCGCCGCGCCGAAGCGCTCGCCACACAGGAAGCCGGCCTGCGTCCGCGCCGCGCGCCAGATCGCCTCGACGCGGGCGATGTCGGCGGCGACGGCGGCGTCGATGGCGGCTGGCCGGTCGCGGCCGAGGTTCATCGGCAGCGCCGTGCGCAGGGCGCGGAACCCGGCGTGCATCTCGGCGGCGATGGAGCGGGCATGGGCGCGCGCCACCCGTTCCGCTGGCCACAGGGCGGGCTCGATCTCGGCGCAGTACTCCGCGATGGCCAGGCTCTCCCACACCCGCGCGCCGCGATGCTCCAGGTACGGCACCAGCCCGGCCGGGGCGGCCCGGATCGCACCGTCGCCCAGCGGGACCACCCGTTCCGTCACCGCCAGCCGGGCCAGCCGCACCAGCAGCCAGCCGCGCATCGACCAGGACGAGTAGCGTCGCGTCCCGAGCAGCAGGGTTCCTTCGGTCATGGCACTCCGGTCATGGCCTGCGGGCGGCCGGTCTTCGGTTGAGGTCGCATGGCAATGGTGCCACGCTGGCCACGCCATCGCATAGGCGTGAACGCACCATGACCGACATTCATCGCCCCAACGATCTCGATGCGTTCTGGATGCCATACACCGCCAACCGCGCCTTCAAGGCGAAGCCGCGGCTGCTCGCCCGGGCGGCGGGCATGTTCTACACCACCGACGACGGGCGCGAGGTGCTGGACGGCACCGCCGGGCTGTGGTGCTGCAACGCCGGCCACGGCCGCCGCGAGATCACGGAGGCGATCCAGCGCCAGGCCGCCGTGATGGACTTCGCCCCCACCTTCCAGATGGGCCACCCGATCGCCTTCCAGGCCGCCGCCCGCCTCGCCGAGATCACCCCGGACGGCATGGACCGCATCTTCTTCACCAACTCCGGCTCCGAGAGCGCCGACACGGCGCTGAAGATCGCCCTCGCCTACCACCGGGCCCGCGGCGACGCCGCCCGCACGCGCCTGATCGGGCGGGAGCGCGGCTATCACGGCGTCGGCTTCGGCGGCATGTCGGTCGGCGGCATCGGCGGCAACCGCCGCCAGTTCGGCGCCATGCTGCCCTATGTCGACCACCTGCCGCACACCCACGACCCGGCGCGCAACGCCTTCTCCCGCGGCCTGCCGGAGCACGGCGCCGAGCTGGCCGACAAGCTGGAAGACCTGGTGGCGCTGCACGGCGCCGACACCATCGCCGCCGTGATGGTGGAGCCGGTGGCGGGCTCGACAGGGGTGTTGCCGCCGCCGCAGGGCTACCTGGCGCGGCTGCGGCAAATCTGCGACCGCCACGGCATCCTGCTGATCTTCGACGAGGTGATCACGGGTTTCGGCCGCCTCGGCGCCAACTTCGCCGCCGAGCGGTTCGGCGTCGTGCCTGACCTCATGACGATGGCCAAGGGCCTGACCAACGCCGCCGTGCCGATGGGCGCCGTCGCGGTGCGCCAAGGGGTCTACGACGCCATCGTGCAGGGTGCTTCCGCTGGGATCGAGCTGTTCCACGGCTACACCTACTCCGGCCACCCGCTCGCCTGCGCGGCGGCCATCGCCGTGATGGACCTGCACCGGGCGGAGGACTTGCCGGGGCGGGCGCTCGCCATGGCGCCCGAGTTCGAGCGCTCGGCGCATGCCCTGCGCGGGCTGCCCAACGTGGTCGACATCCGCAACACGGGGCTGGTCGCCGGCATCGAGCTGGCGCCGCGCGCCGGCAAGCCGACGGATCGCGCCGTGCGGGTGTTCCAGCGCTGCTTCGACGACGGCCTGCTGGTGCGCACCACCGGCGACATCGTGGCGCTGTCGCCGCCGCTGATCATGGAGACGGCGCACCTTGACCGTCTGTTCGGCACCCTGGCCGCCGCGATCGTGGCGGAGGCGGCTTGAGCACGCTGCTTGATCTCGCGGCGGCACTGGACTCCGGCCGGACCAGCAGCCGCGCCCTAGTCGAGGCATGCCTCGACGCTATTGCCGACCCGGCCGGCGAGGGCGCGCGCACCTTCCTCACCGTCGACACGGCCGCCGCCCGGGCGCAGGCCGACAATATCGACGCGCAACGCCGGGCCAGGCGTACGGCCGGCCCATTCGCGGGCATCCCCGTCAGCGTCAAGGACCTGTTCGACGTGGCCGGCCAGGTGACGACCGCCGGGTCGGTGGTGCTGGACGACGCGCCGCCCGCAAGCGCCGACGCGCCCGTGATCGCGCGCATGCTGGCGGCGGGGTTCGTGATAGTCGGGCGCACCAACATGACGGAGTTCGCCTTCTCCGGGCTCGGCATCAACCCGCATCACGGCACCCCTGCCAGCCCATGGGACCGCGCGACCCGGCGCGTGCCGGGCGGCAGCTCGTCGGGGGCCGCCGTGTCGATCGCGGACGGCATGGCGTTCGCGGCGCTGGGCACCGACACCGGCGGGTCGTGCCGGATGCCGGCCGCGCTGTGCGGGGTCGTCGGCTACAAGCCGACCGCGCGCCGGGTGCCGATGGCGGGCGTGCTGCCGCTGTCGACCACGCTCGACTCCGTGGGGCCGCTGGCCAACAGCGTCGCCTGCTGCGCGATCGTGGACGCCATCCTCAGCGGAGCAGCGCCGGCCGCGCCTGCCGTGCGGAGCCTGTCGGGGGTGCGGCTGGCGGTGCCCGACATTATCGTCACCGAGGGGCTGGATGCCGGTACGGCGGCGTCCTTCGACCACGCGCTGTCGGCGCTGACGGCGGCTGGCGCGCGGATCGAGCGGGTCGCGTTCCCGGCCCTGGCCCGGATCGGCGCCGCGACCGCCGGAACCAGCCTGGCCGCCTGCGAGGCCTACGCCTGGCACCGCCGGCTGCTGGCCCGCGGCGGCGCGCGCTACGATCGCCGGGTGCGGGCGCGGATCGAGGGCGGTGCCGGCGTGTCGGCCGCCGACTATATCGACGCGCTGACGGCGCGGCAGGCGATCTGCGCCGAGATGGACCTGGCGACCCGGCCATATGACGCCTTGGTCATGCCGACAGTGCCGATCGCCCCGCCGCCCATCGCGGTGCTTGAGGCCGATGACGGCGCCTACAACCGGGCCAACGCGCAGATGCTGCGCAACCCGTCGCTGTTCAATTTCCTCGACCGCTGCGCCATCAGCCTGCCGTGCCACCGCCCCGGCGACCCGCCGGCCGGGCTGATGCTGGTGGGCGAGACGATGGGCGATGCGGCCCTGTTCAGCCTGGCGGCCGCCGTGGAAAGCATGTTGCGCCAATAGAAAAAGGCCAGGATTGCTCCTGGCCCTTTGAACTGCCTCGTGAAGGCGAATCAGCTCTTGGCGGTCTTCGGCGCCTTGCCTGCCTTGGCAACCTTCGGCGCACGGATGCCACTGATCTGGCGAGCCATCGTCAGGTGCTGCTGGACGGTCGGCAGGGTCTGTTGCGCGAACGCCTTGATGTCCGCGTCCTGACCGTTGGCGGCCTCGTCCTGGAACAGTTGCACAGCCGCCTGCTGGCTCTCGACCTGGCCGCGCATGTACTCGCGATCGAACGCTGCCGGGCT
>CAXSFF010000294.1:0-5196 GCA_964236035.1 uncultured Acetobacteraceae bacterium | reverse complement strand
CCGCCGGCCGCGAAGTCCAGCACCCGGTGGCCGGCCACCAGCTCCGGCCGGTCCAGCACCAGGCGCGCCAGCGCCTGCCCGCCGGGCCAGGCGAACGCCCAGAACGGCGGCGCGACGTTGGCCTGCGCCAGGAATTGCTCCGTCGCCTGCCAGATCGGCGTGATCTCGGTCGCCAGGTGCAGCGCCAGTTCGGGCACCAGCGGCGCACGGGCGACCGCCGTGTTGGCGACGATGAACGCCTCGGTCACAACCGTCCCGCCAGGATCGCCGCCGCCACCGCCAGCCCCGTCTCGCGGTTGGCGCGGAACAGGCGCAGGCAGCCGGCCGGGTCGTGGATGTCGAGCAGCGCCACCTGGCGCGCCAGCAGCAGCGCGGGTAGCGGCAGCAGCAGCCAGAACCACACCGAAAGCCCGGCGAGCCAGCCGGTCACGGCCAGCGCCAGCACCGTCGCGGCGTAGCAGGCGGCGAGGAACGGCTTGGCCTGCGCCTCGAACAGCCGCGCGGTGGATTTCACCCCGGCCAGGCTGTCGTCGTCGCGGTCCTGGTGCGCGTAGACGGTGTCGAAACCCAGGTCCCACAGGATGGCGCTGGCGTAGACCGCGAACCACGTCGCATCGATGCGGCCCGCTGCCGCCGCGTAGCCCATCGGTGCGCCGAAGCCGAAGGTGAAGCCCATCATCAGCTGCGGCCACCAGGTCACCCGCTTGGCCAGCGGATACACCGCCACCAGCACCAGCGAACCGACCCCCAGCGCCCAGCACAGCGGCGGCAGTTGCAGCAGGACCGCCAAGCCTAGCACCAGCAGCCCGGCCAGCAACGCCGCCGCCTGCGACATGCGCAGCATCCCCGACGCCAGCGGCCGCCCGGCGGTGCGGGTGACCAGGCGGTCGAGGTCGCGGTCCCACATGTCGTTCACCACGCAGCCGGCGCCGCGCATCACCACGCTGCCGATGGCGAACAGGCCAACCAGCCAAGCGGTGCGCGCCGGCGACGGCCCTGCCAGCAGCAGGCTCCACAGCCCCGGCAGGAACAGCAGCCAGGCGCCGATCGGGCGATCCAGCCGCAGCAACAAGGCATACGGCTGCAACCCGGCGGGCAGCCGTGCGATCCAGCCTCCAGCCATGATGTCGGTATGGGGGATCATGGCGGCCAATGAGCCGACCGCTCCCGCCGGGTCAACTGCCGGTCAGCTTGAAGCGGGCAAACTGGAGTCGGCTTGACGCATTTGCCCTGCTCGCCCATCCCTGCGCATCCATCTCCCGCCCTCCAGAGTAGAACACCAAGAGCGTCATCCATGTCCAACCCCAACGACGCCGACCAGACGCCGATCACCTCGGTGCAACAGATGGCCGCCTACCTGGCCGAAGGCTGCAAACCGCAGGAACGGTGGCGCATCGGCACGGAGCACGAGAAATTCGGCTTTCGCCACCAGGACCTGGCCCCACCCCCCTACGAACCCGGCGGCATCCGCGCCGTGCTCGATGGCTTGGCCGGTCCGGACTGGCAGCCGATCAGCGAGCGCGGCCAGCCGATCGGCCTCAAGGGCTTGGGGCCGCACAAGGGTGCGTCGATCTCGTTGGAGCCGGGCGGGCAGTTGGAGCTGTCGGGTGCGCCGCTGCGCACGCTGCACGAGACCCGCGCCGAGATGGACGATCACTTCGCCACCGTCTCCGCCCTCGCCGGCGACATGGGCATCGGCTTCGCGCCGCTCGGCTTCCACCCCACCATCACCCGGGCCGAAGCCGCATGGATGCCCAAGGGCCGTTACGCCATCATGCGGCGCTACATGCAGCAGGTCGGCACCATGGGCCTCGACATGATGCTGCGCACGTGCACGGTGCAGGTGAACCTCGACTACGCGTCGGAGGTGGACATGCGGCGCAAGCTGCGTGTGTCGCTGGCGCTGCAGCCGCTGGCGACGGCGCTGTTCGTCAACTCGCCGTTCACCGAGGGACGCCCGAATGGGCTGCTGTCGGCGCGCGCCAACGTCTGGACCGACGTGGACCGCGCCCGCACCGGCATGCCCGAGCTGATGTTCGCGGAGGATTTCGGCTTCGAGCGCTACGTCGAATGGCTGCTGGACCTGCCGATGTACTTCATCCTGCGCGATGGCGCCTACATCGACCTGGCCGGGCGGTCGTTCCGCGACTTCATGGCCGGGCGGCTGGCGGATGCCGCCGACGGGCATCATGCGTGCCTGGGCGATTTCGCCGACCACATGACCACCGCCTTCACCGACGTGCGGCTCAAGCAGTTCCTGGAGATGCGCGGCGCCGACGCCGGCAGCCCGGCGATGATGCTGGCGCAGTCGGCGTTCTGGGTCGGCCTGCTGTACGACGGCGACGCGCTGGCGGCGGCCGAGTCCCTGGTGCGCGAAAGACCGTTCTCCGACTATGTGGCATTGCGTGGGATCGTGCCGAGATTAGCAATGGGTGCGCAATGGGGCACTGGCACGCTGCGCGATTTTGCCATCAAGGTTCTTGCCATCTCCCGCGATGGCCTGGTGGCGCGGGCGTGCCTGCGGGACGGGTCGGACGAGAGCCGTTACCTCGATCCGCTCGACGAGATCGCCGCTGGTGGCCCCACCCAAGCCGAGTCCTGGCTCGATCTGTACCACGGTGCATGGAACAACGATGCGAGACGGATTTTCACGGTGGCGGCCGTCTGAGAAATTATTACATACTCAGGTGTGAATTAACTTGGCGGAGCGTGATTTTCGATCCATGTCTAACGTATGATTTTTTCCGCCAGTAACCCGCCCATTGTGGTCGCTAGCCCGAAAATTAGATCAAGTGTCGTGCTCCGTCTGAAGCTTATCGGGCAGATGGAGGCCTGGACCGTTAACTCGGACAGCGTGCTTCCTCTTGGCCGCAAGACGCGCGCCTTGCTGGCCATCCTGGCCCTGTCCGCGCCGCGCCCGATGGTCCGCGCCCGCCTTGCCGAGCTGCTGTGGTCGCGCCGGCTGGAGGAGCAGGCGCGCGCCTCCCTGCGCCAGGAGATCCATCGCCTGCTGGAAACGCTGCAGCCCCTCGGCGCCGACGTGCTCACCATCACCCGCGACCACCTGGCGCTGAAGTCGGAGCTGGTCTGGATCGATGTGGACGACGTGCTGCACGCCTCCGTCGCCGAGCCGGCCGGCCTCGGCCTGCTGGACGGCGAGGTGCTCGACGAGTTCGACGGCCTCGACCCGGCGTTCGACGCCTGGCTGACCAGCGAGCGCGAGCGCATCCGCGACCGTGCCCGCACCGTCGCCGAGGCGTTGCTGCGCGACCGCACCGACCCGGAGGCGACCATCCCGGCGGCGCAGCAGCTGCTCATCATCGACCGCGCGCATGAGGGCGCCTGGCGTGCGCTCATGCAGGCCTACGCCGTCCTGGGCGAGCGCGGCATGGCGGTGCAGGCCTACGACCGCTGCCGTGCGGCGCTGTCCGACCTGCTGGACGCCAAGCCGTCGCCCGAGACCCAGCGCCTGATCGCCGAGATCCGCGCCGGCGCCACGCCCATCCGCCCGACGCCGGGTCTCGTCCCCGTCGTCTCCGACGCCCGCCCGCCGGTGCGCGGCGCCAATGGCGCCAAGGTCGGCGTGATGCCGCTGCAGATGAGCGGCACCGGGGAGGAGGCGCATCTGTCGATGGGGCTGGCGGAGGAGATCACGGCCGCATTGGCGCGGTTCCGCTGGATGTTCCTGGTGTCCACGGGGTCGCTGGCGCAGTTCGGCAGCCGCGACGAGACGGCGTTGCGGCAGGCGTTCGGCCTCGATTTCCTGGTGGATGGCAGCTTGCAGCGGTCGGGGCGGCGGCTGCGGGTGACGATACGGCTGCTCGACCTGCGCGCCGGCAACCGGGTCGTCTGGGCGCGCCGCTTCGACCGCCAATTGAACGACCTGCTGTCGCTGCAGGACGAGATCGCCGCCGAGGTGGTGGCGCAGATCGACCCCGAGATGCTGCTGATCGAGGGCCGCCGCGCCGCCAGCCAGGCGCCGGTCGACGCCACCGCCTACGACCTGGTGCTGCGCGCGCTGCCGCTGATCGCCCGCCTGCGCCACGACGAGTTCAAGCAGGCGGGCGCCTTGCTGTCCCGCGCCCTCGACCTCGAGCCCGACTACGCCGCCGCCCATGCCTGGCGCGCCTACTGGCTGGCGTTCTCCGTCGGCCAGGGCTGGTGCGACGACTCCGACGCCGCCTTCATCCAGGCGGGGCAGCACGCCGACCGCGCCATCACGCTGGACCCGCAGGACGCCCGTGGCCTGACCATCGCCGGGCACGTGCGGGCGTTCCTGCACCTGAAGCCGCGCGAGGCGCTGGAGCTGCACGGGCGGGCGCTGTCGCTGAACCCGAACCTGGCGATGGCGTGGGGCTTCGCCGCCACCACCTACACCTACCTCGGCGACGTGGACGAGGCGACCCGGCTGTTCCAGCGCTACAAGCGGCTGTCGCCGGTGGACGCCAATGCATACTTCTTCGACGCGTGCATGGTCATCCTGGAGATCCAGAAGCACAACTACGAGGGCGCCGTGATCCTGGGCCGGCGCTCCAGCGAGCTGAACCCGTCGTTTTCCGCGGCGCTGAAGCACTACCTGTCGGCGCTGGGGCACGCCAAGCTGCCGGTCGAGGCGGAGACCATCCTGCAACGGCTGCTGACGGTCGAACCCGGCTTCACCGTGCAGAAGTTCATCGCCCGCAGCCCGTTCGAGAACCCCTCCGACCGCGACCACTACGCACTCGGATTGCGCATGGCAGGCGTGCCGGAGGGCTCTCGGGGCAGCTACCCCGCCGACGGGATACGGACGCCGTCCCTCAAGGTCTAGCGGGCGGCTTGCCTTCATCAGTAGGCTAGCGGCTTGCCTCCATTAGCAGCTTCTCGGTCCGCGCGTCCTCGATCCGGTTCATCAGGCGGGAGCCTTCGTGCATGTCCCGTTGCGTCTTGGTCATGGTGATGCAGGATTGCACCAGCATCAGCACGCCCATGAACAGGAAGGCGCGCATCCACAGGTCGATCGGCAGCATGATGATGCCGATGACGAGCATCGCCAGCGACCCGGCGAACGACAGGTAGGTGAAGAACACCCAGGCAGGGGCGTGCACGGCGGGCTGGTTCTGGTTCATGGCTTGATCCCTTTCAATGGGTTGCACCAACGGCAACGGTCTCTGACTCTTCTCCCCTCCCTTTGCGGGAGGGGCTGGGGGAGGGGTAGTC
>CAXSFF010000293.1:0-5203 GCA_964236035.1 uncultured Acetobacteraceae bacterium | reverse complement strand
ACCGTGCCCTGCAAGATCGCCCTTGCCCGGCGGCTCGATATGCAAAGCGGGACCAGCAGGACCGCGCCAATCCCCGGGGCAAAGGAGTCCAGGTCCGACGTCATCGGCGCCATCAGCAGCGTGAATGCGGCGAGCCACAGCACCGCGACGGCACCGCGCGGCAGCGACGCCAGCGTCGCCATGATGCGGTCCACCGACATCGCCAGCGCCGCGCCCATGACGAAGAAGCAGGTGTAGCCGACCGTCAGCTCGATCGTGTAGAGCACGGGATCGGACGATGGCAGCGCCAGCGCCACCGCGCTTACGATCGTCGAGACCACGATGGCGCCCCAGAAGCTGCGGATCAGCAGCAGCACCAGCAGCGGGAACACCATCGATATCCGCAGCTCGTGGACCAAGCTCCAGGTCGGGTTGTTCAGCGTCGGGAACTCGGTCATGCCGGACATCAGCAGGTTGGACGCGAGATAGCTTGCGGTCGGCGGGTCGGTCCAGTTCGACTCGTTCAGGTGCCGGCTGGCGCCATCGACCCAATGCGGGTCGACGGCCACGTACAAGGCCGCGGCGAACAGGATGGCGAACACGAACGGCGGCACGATCCGGAACAGGCGCTTGGCGATGTAAGACAGGTAGCCGTCGCCGGATCGCTGGCTGATGCATAGCACGAAGCCGCTCAGCACGAAGAACACCAGCACGGAGGCGCGTCCGGCGATGAGGATGCGCATCGGGGTGTATTTCAGCACGGCGAAGAAGCTCAGCCAGAACGCGCTGGAGCTGTAGGGCGGATGCGGCAGGTAGAACGCGGGGAACGCGTCGGCCAAGTGCGACAGCACCACCACAAGCGCCGCAACGCCCCTCAGCCCATCCAAGGATTTGAACCGCATCCTGCCGTCCTTCTGCAAACATTCCGGTCATGCCGAATGCATCTGCCGGACCGGTAACATGGATCAGCGGCACAAAACCACCGTTGGTTTCATGATCGCCAACGCGTGCGCGGCAACGGGCCAGCAGGCCTGGACCCATCGCGTGATCGCCGTTCCGCGTGGCCGAACAAGTTCCAGACGACGCCGCGCCTACAGCCCGGCGAACCAGTTGAACCCTTGGTCCTCCCAGTAGCCGCCCGGGTAGCTGTTGGTCACCTCGATCGCGGTGATCCATTTCGGGTTCTTGAAGCCGAGCTTGGTGGCCATGCGCAGCCGCAGCGGGAAGCCGAACGGGTCGGCGATGGCCTCGCCGGCGTAGCCCGTCGCCAGCAGGGTCTGCGGATGCAGCGCCGTCGCCATGTCGATGCTGCTCGGGTAGTCGTCGGCGGTCTTGAACGCGACGTACTGGGCGCGCGTGTCGGCGCCGACACGCTCCAGGAAGCTGCGCAGCGTCGGCCCGGACCACTGGCCGATGTAGTCCCAGCCTTCGACACAGACGTGCTTGATCACCATGTCGGCCTGCGGCAAGGCAGCCAGCTGCTGCTGCGTCCAGGGCCGCTTGTCCGTCACCAGGCCGCTGACCTCCAGCCGCCAGTTCGCCCCGTCGACCGGCTTCACGTCCATGATGTCGTAGTAGGCGTTGAAGCGGGGCGGCTTCTGCACCATCGACACGGGGTAGGTCGGCGCCAGCCTGGCCGGGTCGAACAGCAGCGCCTGCACGCGGTCGTTCAGCCTGGAGACCTGGCGCAGGCCCAACTCGACCGACTGCGGCGTCTTGAGGTCGCAGCCGGTCAGCATGGCCAGCGCGCCGAGCGTCAGGCCGCCGCGGACCAGGCCGCGCCGCTCGATCGCGCGCAGCAGCGGGCGGTGGTCGTCCAGCATCGCCGGGTCGGGCAGGATGGCGGGGCGGAACGGCGACCTCATGACTGCGCTCGCGGAGGCGCCACGCCGGAAGCGGGCAGGCGGGGGCCGCCGGTCAGCATGGCCCACAGCGTCTTCGGCACCAGCAGCGACAATGCGATGTGGACGACGAGGAAGCCGACGATCACCGACATGCCCAGGAAGTGCGCCACGCGCGCGCCCTGGAAGCCGCCCAGCACGGCGACGAGGCCGGAGAACTGCACCGGCTTCCAGACCGCCAGCCCCGTGACGACCTGCGACACGCCGGCCAGGATGACGACGATGTAGAGGATCTTCTGCACGGCGTTGTAGACGGTGAGGTCGGTGTGGTCGATGTGGAGATGCAGGGTGTCGCGGACCGTCTTGACCACGTCCGCCAGGCGGATCGGCAGCAGGCGCTCGCGCAGCCGCCCGGTGGCGAAGCCGTAGGCGAGATAGGCCAGGCCGTTGGCCACCAGCAGCCACATGCCGGCGAAATGCCAGAGCAGGCTCTCCGCCGCCCAACTGCCGAGACGGATGGAGTGCGCGAAGTGCAGGCCATGGATGATGACGTCGTCGTCATAGATGCCCCAGCCCGACAGGATCATGACGACCATGGCGAGCGCGTTGGCCCAGTGCATCACCCGGACCGCCAGGGGATGCAGGCGGCGCGTGCCGGGCGCGGCCGGGACGGCGGCGGTTCGGGCGGCGATCGCAGTCATTTTGCCTCCGCTTTCCCGCAAATCATCTACGGTGCTCCTTGCATACCGAAGTTTCAGGCGCCGTTGGCAACTCTCACCAACTGTTGCGCGGTGACGGCTACGCGACCGGGAGGTTGCACGAAGCCGAGGGGGCGGTAAGACCAGGCCGTGGACACGCTTGGCGCAACAGAAACCCAGTCCAGCCCCGGCATCGCGGCCGACCTGATCGCCGTCATCGTCGCGGTGACGGATGACCAGCCGCGCGTGCTGACCCTGGCTGGCGAGGCGCTGCCGGCCGGGCCGTTCATGTCGGGCCACCGTTCGCTGCAGGCGGGGGTGCGATCCTGGGTGGAACAGCAGACGCATCACTCGCTCGGCTACGTCGAACAGCTCTACACGTTCGCTGATCGCGACCGGGGCGCCGCCGGTCCGGGACCGCACGTCATCTCAGTCAGCTACCTGGGCCTGACGCGGGAGGAGGCTGCGTTCGGCGACGCCAGCTGGCGTTGCTGGTACGACTACTTCCCGTGGGAAGACCGGCGCGTGGGCGTCGTGGACGGCTCCATCCTGGCGAGCCTGGCTGCCTGGGCGCGGCAGGCCGCCGGGGAACGGCGGCGGGAGCGCGAGCGCCGCGTTGCGATCAACTTCGGCGCTGGAGCGGGCTGGAACGAGGAGTTGGTGCTACAACGCTACGAACTGCTGCACGAGGCCGGCCTCGTCGCCGAAGCCGGCGCGCCCGCGACGTTGGGCCGCCGCATGACCTACGACCACCGCCGCATCCTGGCGACCGGCATCGCCCGGCTGCGTGCCAAGATCAAGTACCGCCCCGTGGTGTTTGAGTTGATGGCGGACGAGTTCACCCTTCTGCAGCTGCAGCGCACCATGGAGGCCCTGGCCGGCCAGTTGCTGCACAAGCCGAACTTCCGCCGCCTGATCGAGCAGCAGGCGTTGGTGGAGGAAGCCGGGGGCGCCGCCACGGACACCGGCGGCCGCCCCGCCAAGCTGTTCCGCTTCCGTCGCGACATCCTGCTGGAGCGGTCGGTGACGGGAACGAAGCTGCCGCTCGCCCGTGGGGCATGAGGGCTTGGGCACATGAGGCCTTGACACCGTAATACTCAAAACCAGTATAAGTGGGCGGTTCAAAACGCTTCGGCAACTTCTGCCAGAAGCACGTACTCCCAACGAGTTCAAAGGTGCATGATGCCCGTCGTAGAACGCAGCGCCGCCCTGTATGAGAAGGTCCGCCGCGTCGTGCCGCCGGCGGAGTGGCTGGGTTTCGCCGACGACATCGACGCCATCCTGCAGCTGAAGCAGGACCGCCGCGCCGTCATCCTGGCGCACAACTACCAGACGCCGGAGATCTTTCATTGCGTGGCCGACATCGTCGGCGACAGCCTGGCGCTGGCCCGGCGCGCCATGGATGCGCGGGCGGACGTGATCGTGCTGGCCGGCGTGCACTTCATGGCGGAAACGGCCAAGCTGCTCAATCCCGGCCGGACCGTGCTGATCCCGGACGCGGCGGCTGGCTGCTCGCTGGCGGAATCGATCACCCCGGCGGACGTCCGCGGGCTGCGGCTGCGGTATCCCGGCGTGCCGATCGTGACCTACGTCAACACGTCCGCCGCCGTGAAGGCGGAGAGCGACATCTGCTGCACGTCCGGCAACGCGCGCCGCGTCGTGGAATCGCTGGGCGTGCCGCGCGTCATCATGATCCCGGACGAATACCTGGCGAAGAACATAGCGCGGGAGACGGACGTCGAGATCATCAGCTGGTCCGGCCATTGCGAGGTGCACCAGCGGTTCACCCCGGCCGACATCCGCGGCTTGCGCGCAGCCCATCCAGGGGTCGCCGTGGTGGCCCACCCGGAATGCCCGCCCGACGTGGTGGCCGAGGCGGATTTCTCCGGCTCGACCGCCATGATGGAGGAATTCGTGCAGCGCGAGGCGCCCGGCAAGGTCGCGCTGGTGACGGAATGCTCCATGAGCGACAACCTGGCCGTGCGGCATCCGGAGGTGGAGTTCATCCGGCCCTGCAACCTGTGCCCGCACATGAAGCGCATCACCCTGTCCAACATACGCCACGCGCTGGAAACCATGACCCATGCCGTGGAGATCGAGCCGGCCGCCGCCGCGCCGGCCCGGCGGGCGGTCGAGCGGATGCTGGCGATATGACCGGCGGGCCGGCGCTGCCCTGTCGTGCCATCCTGATGACCCTGGCGCTTGGCGGCGTGGCGCTGGCGCAGCAACCCGCGCCCGCTGGCATGAGCCTGGCCGAGGCCGCCGCCCGGCGCTTCCCCCAGCCGGTGCGCGTCGGCGACCTGATCGGCCGCACGGTGCTGCAACCGCTGGAAAGCCAGCCGGTGCTCGGCCATGTGCGCCAGGTCGTGCGCGTGCCGGACGGCACGCTGGACATCGTGGTCGACTATGACGGGTTCCTGGACATCAGGGCGCGGCCGATCGCGGTGCCGGCCGACGCGATGGTGCTGCTCGGCGAATACCTGGAGATCGTCGACTTCACGCCCAAACAGCTGGACGCGTTCCCGACCTTCGACAACGCCGCCGCCGCGCTGCAGCCCGGCGACATCATCCGCGTGGGTTTGGCCCGCCCGTCGCATTGACGCCGGGCAGAAGCATCGACCGCTGCACTGCTCCTCCTCCCCTTGCGGGAGGAGGCCGGGAGGAGGGGTAGCCACGCCAACCACC
>CAXSFF010000292.1:0-5211 GCA_964236035.1 uncultured Acetobacteraceae bacterium | reverse complement strand
CCTCCCGCAAGAGGAGGAGGAGCAGTGCAGCGGTCGGCGTCCGATGGCGTTGGCATAATTCTCATCACCGCGACGCGGCGATGGGCGTTACGCCGCCGGGCGCACCCTGCGGCTTTCCGTGCGCAGCTGGCCACAGGCCGCCAGGATGTCGCGGCCGCGCGGCGTGCGGATCGGGCTGGAGAACCCGGCCGCCATGACCACCGCGGCGAAGCGGTCGAGCTGCTCGCGCGTGCTGGGCAGGTAGGCGCTGCCGGGCCACGGGTTGAACGGGATCAGGTTCACCTTGGCCGGGATGCCGGCGATCAGGCGGATCAGCTCGTGCGCGTCGGCCTCCGAGTCGTTGATCCCGCGCAGCATGACGTACTCGAAGGTGATGCGCCGCGCGTTCGACGCCCCCGGGTAGCGCCGGCATGCGGCCAACAACTCGGCGATCGGGTACTTGCGGTTCAACGGCACCAGCTCGTCGCGCAGGTCGTCGCGCACGGCGTGCAGCGACACGGCCAGGTTCACGCCCAGCTCCTCGCCGCAGCGGTCCATCATCGGCACCACCCCCGACGTGGACAGCGTGATGCGCCGGCGCGACAGGCCGATGCCCTCGTTGTCCATCACGATGGCCATCGCGCAGGCGACGTTCTCGTAGTTGTACAACGGCTCGCCCATGCCCATCAGCACGATGGTCGAGAGCTGCCGCGGCGTCTCGCCGTGCGGCGACGGCCACTCGGCGTAGGCGTCGCGCGCCGCCATGAACTGGCCCACGATCTCTGCGGCGCCCAGGTTGCGCACCAGCGTCTGCGTCCCCGTATGGCAGAACCGGCACGACAGGGTGCAGCCGACCTGCGACGAGATGCACACCGCCCCGCGGTCGGCGGTGCGGTCGGGGATGTAGACGGTCTCCGCCTCCTGCCCGTCGCGGAAGCGGAACAGCCATTTGCGGGTCTCGTCGCTGCTGGTCTGCTCGCTGGCGATGGCGGGGCGGCCGATCACGAAGCGCTCGGCCAAGCGCTGCTGCAACGGGCGGGCGACGCTGGACATGGCGGCGAAGTCGGTGACGCCCTGGTGGTAGATCCAGTGCCAGATCTGCTTGGCGCGGAACGGCTTCTCGCCGATCTCCGCCAGTTCGGCCGTGATCTCCTCCCGCGTCAGCCCGACCAGCTCGCGGCGGCCGTCCGCCAGCACGGGCGGCGGCGGCGAGAACAGCGCCGACTTGGCCAGGATGCGCGCCCGCTCCGCCTGCGTCAGCGCGGCGTCGGCGATGGATCGGGTGGTGGCCATCACCCGCGCGCCGGGCAGGCCTTGTTGATCGCCGCATACGCCGGGCTGAACCCGCGCAGGCTGAAGGTGTCGGTCACGCTGGCGTTGCGCAGGCCGGGGGACTTGATGATTGCGGAGTGGCCGCGCTCCATCGCCGCCGCCATCGCCTTGCCGTCGCGGGCGAAGGCGCTGCGCTGCGCCGTGTACAGGGGCATCGTGGCCTGGTCGATCTGCGCCGAGGCGGCGGCGTTCTGCGCATAGGCGAACCCGGCGCTCAACGCCACGGCGTCGCGCGCCGCGCCTGGGCGCTCGGTCACGGTCAGCACCACGTCGCCGCGGCCCGGCAGCGACGGCGTGGAGGCCGAGGCGCGGGTGAAGGCGTAGCACACCGTCTGCCCCGCCTCCTGGTGCGTCGCCGCGGTCCAGTCCTCGAACTTGCCGATCTCGCGGGGGGCGGCAGGGGCCACGCGGGCGGCGGGCTTCGGCGCCGCGGGACGGGCCGGATGCGGTTGGGCCAAGGCCGGCAACGCCGCGAACACGGCCAGGATGGCCACCAGGTGAATCGATATGTGCATAGCGCACAGATACGGCGGCGCAGCGGCGGCGACAAGCATGGCCGACGCTCCGCCAGCGGGATAGGAGAGCGGCATGATAGACGCAACCGACAGCCGCCTCGCCGCCCAGTACGAGGCCTACCCCTACCCCGCCCGCGACCCGGCGGACGAGGTGCGGCGGCTGGTCATCGGCAGCCCCAGCCACCTGCGCGAGATCGACCATTGGGTGTTCGCCGCTGCCCGCCCGGCGTCGCAGCCGCTGCGCGCGCTGGTGGCGGGCGGCGGCACCGGCGACGGCGCCATCATGCTGGCGCAGCAGCTCGCGACCGCCGGACGGCCTGGGCGGGTGACCTACCTCGACCGCTCCGGTGCGGCGATGCGGGTCGCGCGGGCGCGGGCGGACGCGCGTGGGCTGGCGCTGGACTGGCACGACGGCTCGCTGCTCGACCTGCCGGCCGGGCTGGGGCCGTTCGACTACATCGACTGCTGCGGCGTGCTGCACCACCTGCCGGACCCGGCAGCGGGATTGGTGGCGCTGGCGGGCGTGCTGGCGCCAGGCGGCGGCATGGGGCTGATGGTGTACGCGCCGCACGGCCGCACGGGGGTCTACATGCTGCAGGACGCGCTGCGGCAGTTGGCCCCGCCCGCGGAGCCGCCGCCGGTACGGCTCGACACGGCGCGGCGGGTGATGCGGCATCTGCCAGCCAGCGCCTGGCTGCGGCAGAACACGCTGTTCGCCGACCACATCACGGGTGGCGACGCCGGGCTGTACGACCTGCTGCTGAACCCGCGGGACCGCGCCTTCACGGTGCCCGAGCTGTTCGCGCTGCTGGACGGGGCCGGGCTGCACGCCACCTGCCTGATGGAGCCGATGCGCTACGACCCGGCGGTCTACCTGCCAGACCCGCGGCTGCGCGCGCGCATCGCCGAGCTTGGCCAGCGGGACCGCGCGGCGCTGGCGGAGTCGCTGTGCGGCAACATGAGCACCCACGTCGTCTACTGCACGCGGCAGCCGTTGCCGCCGCCCGACGCCATGCAGTCGGGCGCCGTGCCCGTGATGCGGGAGATGGGTGGCGAGGAGGTGGCGCGGGCGATCCGGCCGGACGGCACGCTGGGCTTCCTGTTCGACGGCCTGCGGGTGCCCGTGCCGCTGCCGCCGCTGGCGCCGGCGATCCTGCGGCTGGTGGATGGCCGCCGCAGCGTGGCCGACATTGCCGGCCTGCTGCCGGGGCAGGTGCCGGCGGAGGCGTTCGGGCGGGCCTGGCGAGCGACCTATGATGCGCTGTCGTCGCTGAACCGGGTCCTGCTGGCGCCGCCGCGCTGAGCCCGCAGCCCATGATGGTGGTGATCTTCGGGGCCGCCGTCAGGGCTGGCGGCAGGCCCAGCGTCACCTTGCTGTGCCGCACGGAGGCCGCGTTCGCCTGCGGCGGCCGGCTGGCGCACTACCTGCCGACGGGCGCCATCGGCCGCTTCCCGCCCTCCGAGGCCGCCGTGATGGCGAAGCTGTTGCAAGGCTGGGGCGTGCCGCGGCATCAGATCATGCTGGAGGAGACGGGGGTCGACACCCTGTCGTCGGCACGGGCCTGCGCCCGGCTGCTGCGGGGTTGGCAAGGCCCGGTGCGGGTCGCGACCAGCGGCTACCACCTGCCGCGGTGCCGGTTGCTGCTCGGGCTTTCGGGCACGTGGGCCGCCGGATGCCCGCCGCCGCCAGCCCCGGAGCGCCGATGGTTCTGGCGTTTGCGTGAATGTGCGGCGATGCCGGCCGACCTTGTCCTGGTGCTTTTCAGGAAATCGGTATTCGATCGTTAATCCTTGATGAGCGGCTAGTTACAAGATATGTTGCGGTTTGGAACGATGGCAGAACCGTGAGCGGTGGCGTCAATGTGCCGTAAGATACTTGTTCATTTTTGTTGATAAACTCTCTATGGCATTCGGGATTATAGCTATCGCTTAAATGCGGCGTGCCGGTTCCATGACCGGCGGGGCGTCATCTGAAGTTTCGACACGCAAGCCTTTCTGTCCGCACGGAGACGCATATGTCCGGCTCGGTTCCAGGTATGAACAGTTCAGATTTAACAAACGCCAACGGCACGTCGACCAGCTTGTCCAGCACGCTTGAGGACCGCCGCGGCTCCACCCCGGCGGGGGAGCGGGCCGGCTATCCGCGTACCCAGCACCGGGTCGCGCGCAACAAGAACATCCTGTTGCCGGGCAAGCCCAGCCCCGGGTTGATCACCATCACCGAGGGCTGGGCATTCCGCTACCGCCGCATGCCGGACGGCAAGCGCCGCATCCTGTCCATCCTGCTGCCGAACGACCGCGTCGGCTTCGAGGCGCTGACCAAACGCTACCCGCAATACGCGGTGCAGTCGGTGACCGCCGTGGCCTATTCCGTGCTCGACGGCGTCAGCGGCGGCGAGCTGCTGCTGGAGAAGCGTTTCGTCGAGGACGTGCTCGACCGCATGATGACCGACCAGAGCACCACCGACGATTGGCTGACCTACCTCGTGTCGAGCAGCGCCGAGGAGCGCGTCGCCGCCCTGATGGTGGATCTGTACGCCCGGCTGGAACGGCTCGACCTGGCCCAGAACGGCACCTTCACCATGGAGCTGACCCAGCAGCAGATGGCCGAGATGATCGGCCTGCACGCCATCCACCTGAACCGCGTGATGCGGCAGATGAAGGCGCAGGAGCTGATCGCCGTCAACGGGCGGGAGGTCACGCTGACCGACATGGACCAGTTGCGCAGCCTGTGCCCCCGCTTCGGCCCGTTCGGCCAGCGCGCCACCAACGACTGATCAGTCGTAATAGTGCAGCGTGACGGTGATCGCGGCGCTGTCGCCGATGCTCACCGCCGCGTCGTCGAACCGCGGCGGCCCGAAGTTCATCCGGGCATCGCGTGAGAAGCCCAGGCCCTCGGTCGGGATACCGAACAGACTGCGGTCGAGGCGGCCGTTGCGGTTCTCGTCCTGGTACGCCTGCACCGCATAGACCCCAGGCGCCACGCCCGGCACCCGCACCAGGACGGAGCCGACATGCGCCGGCGCCCGTCCGCGATAGGCGCAGGTCGGCGCCAGGAACGTGCCCCGGTCGCAGATCGCCACCAGCACGTCGCCCATGTCTGAATGCACGCCGGCCACCGTGACCTCGACGACGTGCGGCTCAGCCAAGGCAGGCATGGAAGCGAGCAGCAGCACCGTTGCAAGCCACCTCATGGCGTCTGGTACGCCCGCCCGCGCCAGGTCGCCGGCCGGCCGCGGCGGTGGCGCACCAGGGCGGCCCATTGCACGGCCAGCAACGCGAGCACGCCGACCGGGTGCAGCCAGGCGCTGACTTCCGGCTGCTGGACCCGACGCGCCAGGATCAGGCGCAGGCCGACCGCCAGCACGACCGCCATCACCGCCGC
>CAXSFF010000291.1:0-5225 GCA_964236035.1 uncultured Acetobacteraceae bacterium | reverse complement strand
ACGCCGCTGGAGAACCACCTGGGCGAGCTGTGGTCGCTGTTCGACTTCCTGCTGCCGGGCTTCCTGGGCGATCGCAAGCAGTTCGGCTGGCGCTACCGCGGCCCGATCGAGAAGGCTGGCAACGTCGAGCGCCAGACGCTGCTGGCGCAGCGGATCGCGCCGTTCCTGCTGCGCCGGACCAAGGAGCAGATCGCCTCCGACCTGCCGCCAAAGACGCAGATCGCCGAGACGGTGGAGATGGGCGACGGTCAGCGCGCGATCTACGAGGGCATCCGGCTGGCGATGCACGCCAAGGTGCGGGCTGCCATCGCCAAGCGCGGGCTAGCGGGGTCGGGCATCGTGATCCTCGACGCATTGCTGAAGCTGCGCCAGGCCTGCTGCGACCCGCGGCTGCTAAAGCTGGCCACCGCCAAGGCCGCCAAGGCGGGATCGGCCAAGCTGGACCGGCTGCTCGAGATGCTGCCGCAGATGCTGGAGGAGGGCCGCCGGGTGCTGCTGTTCTCGCAGTTCACCTCCATGCTGGCGCTGATCGAGGCGGAGCTGACGCGTCTCTCCTTGCCCTATGTGCTGCTGACCGGCGACACGAAAGACCGCACGATCCCAGTCCGCCGCTTCCAGTCCGGCGACGTGCCGTTGTTCCTGATCAGCCTGAAGGCGGGCGGGGTCGGGCTGAACCTCACCGCGGCCGATACCGTCATCCACTACGACCCCTGGTGGAACCCGGCGGTCGAGGACCAGGCCACCGACCGGGCGCATCGCATCGGCCAGGACAAGCCGGTGTTCGTGCACCGCCTCATCACCGCCGGGTCAATCGAGGAAAAGATGGAGGTGCTGAAGCAACGCAAGCAGGCGTTGGCGGCCGGAGTGCTTGATGGCACGGCTGCCACGGCACTCGCATTGACAGAAGGCGATCTGGACGTCCTCTTCACCTGACCCGCGCCGCGTGCCTGCGGTGCGTTCCTGCGGCAAACATCCGCCAGGAGCAGTGATTACTGCTCCAGGCCCAGCTCCTGGCGGATGTGCATGAACTTCTTCGGATCGGCTCGCCGGCGATCGGACATCATGATCCGCAGTGCAGCCAGACCCGCCTTGGTGAAGAACAGGCGCGGCTGACGTCCTTCGGTATCGAGTCGCATCAGGCCACGGTCGAGCATGCCTTGTGCGGCAGGCGGCACTTTCGGCTGCCCCGCATTAGGGCCGCCGCGCCAAGTCTTGAGGTGGAAGCCCTCTGCCACGGACGGAAGGCTTGAGAAGAACATATCCAGTTCGCGGCGTATGTAATCCTGCTCGCCGGCTGTCAGGCCGGCCGCATCAAGTGAGCTATCCTGCGTCATGCCAGACGCCTTAGCACGACCGTACTCGATTGGTCTGCGGATGAAAGCCAGATGCAGCACGACAATGATGGTCGAGAGCACTGGGAAGGACACCGTGAACTTGTTCGGCCAACCGGCATGAAGTAGCCCGCGGCGGTGAGGCCTTGGCCAGCGTGACGGTTTGGCGGCAGCCGCGGCGAGGCCATGAAGCATGGATAGCCTGGTAGGTGCTGATGTAACCCGCCAAAGTCGGGCGCGTTGCCCGACGGCTCGCACGGCGGGCGTGTGGCGCCGAAGGTGGCGCGCAAGGCAGGTCGGCTTGCAGGTGCAGGGTGTCGCGCGGTCTCATCCGCAGACGCGGTGGCGGCCATGCGGTGGGCGGCGATCGCCGGCAGCAGAGACGTGCCAGCATCCGGCACCGCAGCGGCAGGATACCGCATACCTCCGCCGCGTTCCCGGTGCATCGATCACCGCCACGATTAGTATGACACGCCTCGTTAACTGGTCGGCGCTACAACTATCGTGCTGGCCTGCACCCTAGAACTCTAGGAACATCTCGTTTGATGCATCGCATCGTGGATAGGCTGGGGCTGTTCTGGCAGTTGCTGCTGCCGTCGCTGCTGGCCATCGTCCTGTCCGTCGCCATGGTGCAGGCGTGGACGCTGCGCGTCAGCCAGGATGCGCTCGAACAGCGCATGCAGCACAGCCTGACGGCCAGCATGGCCCTGCTCAAGGCGTATTTGGCCCCCCTTGGCGCCGAGTGGTCGCAGCAGGGCGGGCGACTGGGTCTCGGGTCGACGCCGGTCGCCGCGCGCGACGACCTCGTGGATCAGGCCGCACAGGCCGCCGGCGGGGTCGCCACGATCTTCAGCGACGACGAGCGCGTGGCCACCACCGTGCGCAAACCGGACGGCAGCCGGGCCGTCGGCACCAAGCTCACCGACCCGGCGGTGCGGGAGGCCGTGCTGCGTCAGGGCAAGACCTTCCGCGGCGCCGCGACCATCCTGGGAACCCCGTACCTCACCATCTACGAACCGATCCGCGACCAGGCGGGCCAGGTGATCGGCATCCTGTTCACCGGCCTGCCGAGAACGGAACTCGACGCCGCCAAGACGGACATCCTGCAACAGGCGGCGTTGGCCGGCGGCAGCGTCGTGCTGCTGTTCATGGCCATCGGAACGTGGCTCCTGGTGCTGGCCTTGCGCCCGCTCAACCATCTCGCCGCCGCGACCCGGCAGATCGCAGACGGCGCGCTCGACACCGTGGTTCCCAGCCTGCATCGCCGGGATCAGATCGGCCGGCTGGCGGGCGCCTTGCAACAATTCAAGAACGCCGCCGCCAACACGGTGCGGCTGGAGGCGAGCGCTGTCGAGCAACGCCTGCTGCGGGAAACGGCCCGGCAACAGGACGAGGCGGCGCTGGCGGCGGCGGCGGTCGCGCAGGCCACGGTCGTGACCTCGCTCGCGAGCGGGCTGGAACGCCTGGCCGGCGGCGACCTGACGTTCCGGCTAGAGCAAGCCTTCACAGCGCCCAACGAGCCGCTGCGCGCCAACTTCAACACGGCAACGGAGCAGCTGCAGCAGATGATGCGCAGCATCGCGAGCAACGCCGGCACCCTGCGCTCGGGCACGGACGAGATCGTCCAGGCCACCGACGACCTCAGCCGCCGCACCGAGCAGCAGGCTGCCAGCCTCGAGCAGACGGCCGCCGCGCTGGACGAGATCACCGCCACGGTGCGCAACACGGCCGACGGCGCCAAGCGGGCCCAAGCCATCGTGTCGCTGGCCAAGGCCAGCGCCGAGCAGTCCGGCGACGTGGTGCGCCAGGCGGTCGCGGCGATGGGCGGCATCGAGCAATCCTCGCAGCAGATCGGCCAGATCATCGGCGTGATGGACGAGATCGCGTTCCAGACCAACCTCCTGGCGCTCAACGCCGGCGTCGAGGCCGCCCGCGCCGGAGACTCGGGCCGCGGCTTCGCCGTGGTGGCCAGCGAGGTCCGCGCCTTGGCCCAGCGTTCTGCGGCGGCGGCCCGGGAGATCAAGGTGCTGATCGCGACATCGGTCCAGCAGGTCGGCGCGGGGGTCAGGCTGGTCGGCGCGACCGGCACGTCGCTGGTGAGCATCGTGGCCCAGGTCGGCGAGATCAACGTGGCCGTGTCCGGCATCGCGGCGTCCGCCCAGGAGCAGGCCGCGGCCCTGCACCAGGTGAACACGGCGATCAACCAGATGGACCAGGTCACCCAGCAGAACGCCACCATGGTCGAGCAGACCACTGCCGCAAGCCACTCGCTGGCCCTGGAAACCGAGCAGCTGGCCCACCTGACCGAGCGGTTCAAGCTGATAGACACCGCCGGTCCCGTGCGGCGACGCACGGGCTGACAAGCCCTCGGTTATCGATTGTGCTGCACGCAGGCGCAGGCCGTTCGTCTTATGAGACCTGTGCTCGGGTGGCTGATTTGGCCCGGCAGGCCTGTGTTCTGGCTCATTTGAGAGTAGATCGGGCATCGTCCGACGCCGCAGTGGCCTGATCCATCCTGTGTTGGGATATTTTGCTTGGTGGCGGACAGACTCCGGGCGTCATTCACCCGGCCCGGCCGTGAGCAGCCGCCAGGTTCGGCGCAGGTTGTAGGCCACCGCCGTAAGCCGGACTTGCAGGCCGGCCTTAGCCAATCCAAGCCAGCGCATCCGGCGTAGGCCGTAGGAGCGCTTGGCTGTGCCGAACACCTTCTCGATGCGGGCACGCACATGACGCACCTCGGCATTGTGCGCCCGCAGCCGCGCAAGCGCCTCCGCTCCACCCCCGGTGCCTGTGTGCACGACGCGCGGCGTGCCGCCCCGAGCGCGAATGGCGGCCTCGGGCCTGCTGCCTGAATAGGCCGTGTCGCCGTAGGTGTCTCCGGGTGCGTCGGGCAGGATGGCATCTAGCTCGGCCGCATCATGGATGTTGGCAGTGGTGACCTCGACGCCGCGGATCAGCACAGCATCCTGGTCAGTGGCGACATGAGCCTTGTAGCCGTGCACCGGCTTGCGCCGACGGTGACCGGCCCACTTTGCCTCAGGGTCGTGCTGGATGCTGGCGGACGGCAGCAGCGTCGCGTCCACCAGCGTGCCCGTGCGGACCGTGACACCGCGCGCGTCGAGCTGGCGCGTGATGGTCTCGAACAAAACCCAGTCCAGGCAAAGGCGCACCAACTCGGCGCGGAAGCGGACAAAGGCGGTGCGCTCGGGCGTTGGCTCACCTGCCGCAAAGCCGCAGAACCGCCGGAAGCTGGCGCAGTCGTCCAGCGCCTCGGCCAGCCGCACGTCGGACAGGTCGTGCCACATCGGCAACAGCAGCGCCTGGAACAGCGCCAACGGCGGCCAGCCCGGCTCACCCTTGGCCGATGCAGAAATGCCCGCAAGCAAGCGGTCCACCTCCGCCCAGTCCACCAGGGCCGCCATCTCGTCGAGCGACGTGCCGCCACAAGAGCCCAGACCACCAACAACCAGTCGCCCCTGCCCAATCCAACGCCGTGCCATCACCGCTTCCCTCAGACTCGGTCAGCATGGAATCAGATCAAACCGCGTCGGATCAAGCCACCTGCGCACAGGTCTCATTACAAGCTGGTGCTGGACGGCAATGTCGTCACCGCGTCCGTGGTGATGAACGAGATGCGGCGGCTGATCGCGCCGCTACAGCCGGTCACGATGAGCGTGCCCGACATGCTGAAGCTCGAGATCGAAACGTTGGCTGACTGTGGCCGCTACGACCGTCTGCGTGGGGTGAGCTATGTCATCCATTAGCCAATGAGTGATATTCGCTCTGAACGGCAAAGTGGCGAAACCCTGTCGTCCGCAGGGACAGGCCAGGCATGCGTCGATCGTGTCCGTCAACGTGGTGGAATTTGCGGTGTAGTTGAGGTGGTCATGGACC
>CAXSFF010000290.1:0-5230 GCA_964236035.1 uncultured Acetobacteraceae bacterium | reverse complement strand
CGTCGCAGCCACGCCATGGGCCAAAACAGTCATAGCATGAGGCCGTTGGTATTACGTGTCACGCTTGGGCCGGGGCTAATGGCGAGGTGTCGTATTGCGCCAGCAGGTCCGCCGGATCCTTGAAGGTCGCGACGTATCCTACCCGCGTCAGCTCCTCAGCGGACCACCCGCCGCAGAGCAGGCCGATCGTGCGCAGCCCGGCCTTGCCGGCCGCCTCGGCATCGTAGGGCGTGTCGCCGATCACGATGGCCTGGTCTGCAGATATGCCGCCCAGGTGCTTCAACGCAGCTAGGAAGATGTCGGGGTCGGGCTTGCTGGCCTCGGTGTCGTCCGACGACGTTTCGGCTTCCAACAAGTCCTCGATGTGTGCCGCTTCCTTGTAGGTTTGCAGCTCGTCCTGCTTCGCCGAGGAAGCGAGAGCGACTTTCGTGCCGTCGGCTTGAATCCGCTGCAGCAGTCCGCGCACCATCGGGAACGGCTTGATCTGTGGCAGGTAACGCTCCTTGAGCACCTGGACGCGGTGCTTCTCTAGTTCCTCGCCCTTGGCCTCCAGCTCCCCCTCGGACAGGAACATCGGCATGAGCTGGTCCCCGCCCTTGCCGATCTGGCTGCGTATGTCGTCAAAGCTGATCTCGTGGCCGTAGTCGCGGAGGGCGTCCTGCCACGCCTTGGCATGGAGGTCCACGGAGTCGATCAGGGTTCCGTCCACGTCGAAGATGGCTGCCTTGAGCATGTAGAGTCCCTCCTGGGATCAACCGCCGAGTGTCCGTGCGGCACAGGGTCGAATGCCACGCTCGGTGCGCGGCGACGTTCTCCTAAGCCACGCCTAGCAGGCGGAGTTCCCGAGCTGCCCAGCCAACGCCGGCAGGTTGCAGCCTCAATGCCCAATCGTGGCGCTCGCGAGAACGAGAGTCTACTTGATCTTCGACCGTTTGAGGAGGTCCGTGGTATTTCCATACACTATCCGCTGCAAAAAGGCAGTTCAAAGCCGTTATTTTTATCGATTTGTAAGAAATGTCTAGGGTCAGGACTCATTTGCCCAACCAGAAGATGACGGTGGCGGCGAGGGTGATGGCGCCCATGAAGATGTCGGCACACCGGTCATATCGGGTTGCGATGCGTCGCCAGTCTTTGAGCTTGGCGAACAGGTTCTCGATCGGGTGACGCTGGCGATAGAGGGCGGGATCGTGCGGACGGGGCTGCTTGCGGTTCTTTCGTGATGGAATGCAGGGCGTGATGCCGAGGTCTTCGAGGGCGGCGCGCAAGCCGTCGCTGTCGTAGCCACGGTCGGCGATCAGCTCGCAGGCAGGCGGCAGCGCGTCGATCAGCAGCCCGGCGCCCTTGTGGTCGCTCATCTGCCCCTGCGACAGCAGCAGGACCACAGGCCGGGCGTGCCGGTCGCAGACGGCGTGCAGCTTGGAGTTCAGGCCGCCTTTGGTGCGTCCGATCCGCCGCGGACCCCCTTTTTCTGCAGCAAGCTCGCGGCCGTCCGGTGTGCCTTGAGGTGCGTGCTGTCGATGATGATCCGCTCCGGTGGTCCGGCCGCCTCCGCCAACGCGGCGAAGATGCGGGCGAACACGCCGTTGCGGGTCCAGCGGACGTGACGGTTGTAGAGCGTCTTGTGCGGGCCATAGACCGCCGGGGCATCGCACCAGCGCAAGCCGTTGCGTTGGATGTGGATGATGCCGCTCAGCACGCGCCGGTCATCCACCCTCGCCTTGCCCCGCGAGCGCGGGACATATGGCGCAAGCCTCTCGACCTGCTCATCGGACAACCAAAACTGCTCACTCATGGCGGGGCTCCGCCGCCATAACCAGAATCAGACCCGGTCGAGCCGGGTCAACCACTTATGGGTCCTGACCCGCCTTGGTTCCCGCAACGCCGCCATCTCGCATGCTGCCACCGATCCGTGTAGCAGCACTGTCGGACGAGTACTAACCGCCCTGTTGCCCGGTCAAAACGGCCGGGCGTGCATTTATGTCACATAAGTATATTCCGAACCTGCCGCCGGGCGGCTTCAAGATGGCATATCACCATCGGCCCTGAATTACGACTGCTACAGCCGAGTTCGGGTGAGCAACCGTCAGGCGTCAGCAGGGCATGTCCTGCTGACGCCTGATCGAGCCTCAAGCGGACTACTCTTGCTAAGAAGGACTATGATGCCGGCAGGTGAGATCATCGATTTGGTTCCAGGCAATGACGTCGGCATCGAAGACAATCCTGTAACCAGGGACCGAAAGCGGCTCCCTGTGTTTATCCGCGAGAACACCGAGCAGATCGTGGATGAATGGGAAGCGTTCGCGCGAACGTTGACGCCGACTGCCAGTGACATGACCCCTTTGGCCCTCCGCGACCATATCCATCAGATTCTTGATTTCATCATACAGGACATAACGGCAGCACAGACCGCCAAGGAGCAGACAAAGAAGTCCCGTGGGGGAAAGGAGAAAATACCTGAAAACACCGCAGCGGAAACGCATGCAGCGGTAAGATTGTCGGGTGGATTTGATATAGGCCAGATGGTTTCTGAATACAGAGCGCTGCGGGCAAGCGTGATCAAGCTATGGAGCAAAACAGGCGCTGGCATGGACTCTGAGGACATAGCGGACCTCACGAGGTTCAACGAGTCCATCGATCAAGAACTTACTGAATCAGTAAGTTACTATTCAAAGGCTATCATTAAATCCAAAGACATGTTCGCTGCCATACTGGGGCATGATCTTCGAAGCCCTCTTCAGGGTATAATGCTTTCGGCTGAGCTGATGTTGCATATGGGCACGCTCAATGAGCGCCAAACCATGTTGATGACGAAGATGCTTGAAAATTCGGACAGGATGAACGTGATGATCAGCAACTTGCTTGATGTCACAAAGGCAAGATTTGGGGCGGGCCTTCAAGTTAGCCGCTTGCCCATGGACATGGGCTTTGTGGCTCATCAGATAGTTGACGAGGTTCAGGCTGCACACC
Organism: uncultured Acetobacteraceae bacterium; assembly: GCA_964236035.1. Classification (GTDB taxonomy): domain Bacteria; phylum Pseudomonadota; class Alphaproteobacteria; order Acetobacterales; family Acetobacteraceae; genus CAXSFF01. Next base: position 2,263 of record CAXSFF010000290.1, on the reverse strand, counting down.
CAACTCGCACCATATCCCTTGAGGTCTCGGGACATGTGAAGGGGGATTGGGACAAAGTTCGTGTCGGGCAGGTTTTCTCAAACCTGCTTGGCAACGCCATACAGTACAGCTTCAAAGGCTCTACGATCAACGTGACAGTCAGGGAAGATTCCGACGTAGCAATCGTAACGATACACAACATCGGAATTCCAGTATCTCCGGAAAACCTGAAAACGATATTTAGCCCCCTGACGCGTGCAGGATTGGATAATGCAAACCAGCATGGTTCAATGAACCTTGGCCTGGGGCTCTTCATCACAGAGGAAGTCGTCGTGGCTCACGGTGGAACGATCCACGTGACATCCTCCGAAGAAAACGGGACGACCTTCACGGCGCGCTTCCCGCGAACACCGCTTACGACAAACCCCGTAAGGCAATTGAGAGAGGCTTGATCATAAATGCCAAGCTAATTCCAAGCCGCTTTGCCCTTGTCGATTCAGATCGTGGGCTCGCCAAACGGAGATGTCGACTGGATAGCTGCTGTGTGCAAAACCCAAGAGTTTCGGGTAGTCGCGCATTCCCAATTTCTTAACAGCTTGCGCTGCGTCGAAAGCTACGACCGAAAGTAGGTTGAGGGCTTCGTGCGGACCACGACGCCGCGCACGTCCAGCTGGCGCGTGACGGCCTCAAACAGCATCCGGTCCAACCCGCGGCGCACCAACTCGGCGCGGAAGCGGACGAAGGCGGTGCGCTCCGGCGTCGGCTCGTCTAAGGCGAATTCGCAGAACCGCCGGAAGCTGGCGCGGTTGTCCAGCGCCTCGGCCAGATCCGCGTCCGACAGTCGGCTACCCTGCACAGGATCAGCAAGGGCTCCTGGCCATGCCGGTGAAGCTGGCCAAGCGGCGAAGTGTAAAGAGTGGCGCTGAGGCAGCTCCGAACGGCGCCGCCGACCAGCACGAACGCGTCAAAGACTACCTGTCCCCGGGGGGGGGTGGCCAAGCTGCTGAATGCCGCCAAGGCCGGACGACACGGCGTGCGCGACACCCTGTTGTTGCTCATGATCTATCGCCCCGAGCTGCGCGTCAGCGAGGCGATCGGCCTGCGCCGTGATGAGTTGGACCTCGACTGCGCCCGGTCATGGGTCCGGCGCCTCAAGGGCGGCCTGTCCGTCGAGCAGCCGATCGCCGGCGACGAGTTGCGGTCCATCAAGCGCTACCTTGCCGCTTGCACGGATGCGCTGCCGTGGCTGTTCATCTCCAAACGCAGCCAGCCGGTCACCCGTCAGGCAGTGAATTGCCTGATCGGCGCGGCGGCAGAGCGCGCTGGCCTGCCCGGCGTGCATCCGCACACGCTGCGGCACTCCTGCGGGTTCGTCCTGGCCGACAAGGGCCACGCACGACCTGCGATTGATCCAGGACTACCTGAGCCATCGCGATCCCCGGCACACCGTCCATTACACCCGCACTGCAGGCTGGCGCTTCGAAGGGCTGTGGCGGTGATTGCGGAAGTTGCGCCAAGCACGGAAAGGATGCCCTTTGACATATACACATTTCGGAGCAGCGCGTTCGCCTGCAACTGCACCTCGGTCGTGTGCATTGGGGGCACGGAAGCAACTTGAGAGGCTACTCAGAACAGAGCTGTTGAGCGTCACCTTCTTCGGCTACGCGCTTTACCGAGACCTCACCGAGACCGAATACATCAGCGTCTGGGTGCCCGGAAAGCCTCGAAGCTTCGCCGTCTTCTCCGAGAGCGCGATGCACAGATTACAATTCGCCGCAGATCACCGCCTGGAGTGCGTCTCCACCATCTTACGAAGAGCCCTGGTCCTCGCGGTTGGTCCGCTCAGTTTTAATAACTGAAACCAGATGGCCAAATTGCACAGCTTCGCGGTCACTAAGCCAAGCAGCCCTTGGCATCAGTCCCGCAATCGTGCAGCGAGTTAGCGGCGGGTCCGTGGCATGTGGCCTCATTGCCCGGCCCGGCGCCGGCCGCCCAAGGAGACCACCCATGAACGTCCACATCCCGTTCGACAACAGCTACGCCCGGCTGCCAGAGCGGTTCTATGTCCACGTCAACCCGACACCCGTCGCCGCCCCGCACCTGATCCGGGTGAATGCCGGCCTCGCCGAGTGCCTCGGCCTTGACGCCGGCGAACTGGCCAGTCCCGAAGGCGTCGAGGTTCTGGCCGGCAACCGCGTGCCGGAGGGTGCGGAGCCGGTCGCCCTCGCTTATGCCGGGCACCAGTTCGGCGGCTTCTCGCCGCAGCTTGGCGACGGCCGCGCCC
>CAXSFF010000289.1:0-5236 GCA_964236035.1 uncultured Acetobacteraceae bacterium | reverse complement strand
CGACGGCCTGGTGGCCTATGGCGCGGTGATCATGGCGTTCCTCGGCGCCGTGCACTGGGGCTTCGCGCTGCAGGACCCGAGCGGGCGCGGCGAGCGGGCGCGGCTGGCGCTGGGCGTGGCGCCGGCGCTGGTCGGCTGGGTGGCCGTGCTGTTCAGCATCGCGCTCTCGATTGAGGCCGCGCTCGCGCTGCTGATCATGGGCTTCGTCGGCCTGACGGTGGTCGAGGCCAGGGCGCGGCGGCTGCAGCTGATGCCGCGCGGCTACATGATGCTGCGTTACGGGCTGTCGGGCGCAGTGCTGCTGGTGCTGGTCGCCGTGGCGCTGTTGCGGCTGGTTGGGGCGCACACGAATATCTGATACTGAGTTCACGTTTGTCCTTTTATTGAGACATAGTTTATATTATTAACCTCTTGGTAACCCCAGGAGCGTGCGTCATGACCGAAGCGATGACTGCCGAAATCATCCAGTTCCCGCGCCCGGTCGCTGCCCCGCGTCCCGCGTCCAGTCCCGTGGCCGAGGCGACCGCCCGCCTGGCCGACGCATTGGCCGATCAGCACCAAGCGCTCGTGGCGTGGCGGGACGCGCTGGAGGATTTGCGCGACAGCCTGCACCACCTCGGCGGCAACCTGCGGGCGCTGGATGACACGGCTCGGCACGGCATCACGCTGTAAGGGTCGCCGGCGAAGCTGGAGTGGACGCCGCCAGGGCACATGGAACGGGCGTCTGCGGCGACGGGAAGTGACGGCTTGACCAGGCAGATTTGCGCGGCTTGGTCGATGAGTTGTTTGCGCGCCGCCGGGTCGATCGGCGCGTCGCCGCCGTATGCTGCCATACAAGGGTTTGATGCAGGTCCGCTTCGTCGCCGCCAACTTGCACCCAGAGCACGACACGACCGCGATCTTCCGCCGCACCAACAAAGCCGCGTGCGAGGCGGCCTTCCTGCAAGTCCTGCTGCGTGAGCCTCCGACGAAAGACACGGACGCCAGCGTGCCGCACGAGGCGATCGGCTTCACGGCCGAGCAGCTGATGAAGTCGGCGCGGCCAGCACCGATGCGCCTTTGCACGTGACGTAAAGGATCGCATGCGGCACGCTTCCATAGTAGGCTCGATGAGAGCCACGATGGCACCCGGAGTACAGGGCGGCGCATCGATGCATTTAATACTGAAGGAGATGCGAGGATGGCTGCGGCGAACCGGGTTTTGGTTATCGGCGGCGGAATCGGCGGCCTAGCGGCCGCGATCGCGATGCGGCAAGGCGGCATCGACGTCGACCTGGTGGAGATCAAGCGTCACTGGACCGTTTACGGCGTCGGCATATTCCAGTCGAACAACGCCCTTCGCGCGCTGGACCGCATCGGCTTGGCGGCCAAATGCGTCGAACGCGGAGGCCCGTTCCGCGGCTTTCAGATCTTTGATGAACAGGGCAAGTTCCTGATCAATGCCGGGGCCAGCAACGCCGCCGCGCCGGCCTACCCGCCGCTCAACGGCATCGCCCGCCCCAAACTCCATGAGATCCTGATCGACTCCGCCGCCACGGAAGGCGTGTCCGTCCGCCTCGGCACGTCGGTGACCGCAAGCTTCGATGACGATGCAGGCTGCCACGTCACCTTCTCGGATGGAACGACGGGGCTATACGACGTCGTCGTTGCATCCGATGGCATCTATTCCAAAACCCGCGATCAACTGTTCGGCGGCGAGCTGCAGCCGCGCCCGACCGGACAGACCGTCTGGCGTTACAACCTGCCGCGCCCGGCCGATCTTGACTGGGGACAGATCCATTACGGCAACCGCACCAAGGTCGGCTTGATGCCGATCTCGAAATCGATGATCTACATGTGGCTCGTCACCGAGGAGGCGAAGGACGCACAGCTTCCGGCCGAGGAGCTGGCGCCCATCATGCGCGACCGCCTGTCGCAGCACATCGGGCTGGTCGCCGAGCTTCGCGAGCGCATCGTCGATTCCGAAGCCGTGGTGTACCGGATGATGGAGTCGATCCTGCTGCCATCGCCATGGTATCGCGGGCGCACGATCCTGATCGGCGACGCCGCCCATGCCACGACGCCGCACTTGGGCCAGGGTGCGGCCATGGCTATCGAGGACGGTGTACTCTTCGGTGAACTGCTCGCAAGCCACGACGACTATCGTGCCGCTTTCGACGAATTCATGCGGCGACGTTACGAGCGGGCACGTTGCGTCGTCGAGACCTCGAACCAACTGGCGTCTTGGGAGCTGGAGGAGTGGCACGGCAGCCCGAACCCGGCAGCCAACGCCGGCGAGCTCAATTACCGCACCAGCCTGGCTTTGCTCGAGGACTATTGATGCTGTCCAGGGTGTAAGCCTTGACGCAGAGACCTGGTCACCGCCAGTTCTCTGCCGTCAAGAACGCGATCAACGTGATCATAAGCGTCGAGATTTGGGACTCTATTCACCTCGTTACCGCTCGGGCTTGGGCATGTAGTCCATGACGCGGCCGGCATCGGCGTGGCGGGAGATTTTAGCCGGACACATAAAGGTCTGATTTGGCAATGAAGCCTGCGTTGGCCAGAAGAACGAGGTTACCCGGCGTTGGACCAAGCGAGCAGGCGTTCCTTGTTGCCGCAAGACCAGTACACGGCATCTACCTGCACCTTCGGGGCAACCTGTCCCCAAACCGGCGGCGGCCTGGTCTTGCCGTGGTGCAACTCGGAGGCGATAGGCCTGCACTAAGCGGAAATCGCCGCCAGGGCTACACCAGGCAGCCCCGCGCCCTACTGGTCGACCGGGCCGGGTGACATGTGTTCGAACGACTGGCTGTGCCGCGCAACATCACCATCGTGCCATTGCCCGCGCGATGTCCTCACGCGGCTCGGCCCGATACGGCTTAGCTGGCGGCGAGGCCGCCCTGCTTTGCCTTGAAAGCTGCAGCCATGGCGCGCCATGCCTCCAGCGTTTGGCTGTCGACGTATTGCTTCTGCAGCTCGGGTGTCAGCACCTCGAACAGGACTGCGTTCTCAAGCCACAGCTCCACCACTCCGAACAAACCGCGCTGCGCATAGCGGGACAACCAGCCTTCCCGCTTGCCGATCGCCATCACCTCTTCCTGGCTGAGTTGGGTTCCGATGGCCGCGTGCGTGGTGGAGAACCTCGCCGACGCAGGTAGCGCCGCATCGGCCGGAGGACGCGTCAGGACGAAACCCATGGGGTGTTCGTCTTGCGATGGCGAGACCTGGATGCCTCGAGGATAGCACTCCACACTGGTGCCATGCTCGTCCCCCTTGAAGACCGCCCATGACTCGTTGCGATGCGGGAAGAAGGGGAAAGCTTCGCCTTGCCAGATTTCGGCAAGCACCCTGGCAACGCGTTCGGGCTCGTCCGTTGGTATCGAGAAGTGAAAGATCATGGCCGTCCTCTCCCATTATCATCAGCGCAGACGTCTGTTGCCAAACATCCAGTCGTGGCTTGTCAAGCCTCTGCCACTGAAGCCTAGGCCGCACCCGGGACGGTCACCTCCCGATGCAATCATGCGGTCTAAAGCCAAGGAGCCGACAGCTCGTCGTGAGATAGCCCGAGCAAGATTGCTTTGCAACTTCACTGCGTCTCATCCGCACGCGTATCTCAGTGTCCAGCCGCCTGTCGATGCTGGGAGGTAGGCTCTAGATACAGCATCGCCGCCGATAACGAGCCGGCGTTTCGCCCAATTCCTTGAAGAACGCATGGGCGAACGCGTGGCTGCTGCCATACCCGAGCGTTGAAGCGATCTCCGGGATGGAGCGGTCATCCTTCCCTAGCAGCTCCGAAGCAAGATGCATTCGCCACTGAGTGAGGTATGCGAACGGAGTTTCCCCCATGACGGAGCGGAACCGCTCCGCGAAACTCGACCGCGACAGACCCGACATCGCCGCGAGCTGGCGCAAGGTCCAGGGCCGGCCTGGCTCGGCATGAAGAGCGGCCAAGGCATGATAGATGAAGGGGTCGCGCAGTCCCCGCATCCAGCCCCGCTCATGGTCCGAGCTCAGAATCCAGCGCCGCAACGCACCGACGACGATGAGTTCGAGCAGGCGGTTCGCCACGGCGGCAAAACCCGCCTCTGGTGCACTGCTCTCGGCCGAGATGAAATCGATTGCGCCGACCAGCCACGGATCAAGTTTGGTCCGGGCATCGTTCAACAACAGGATGTCCGGAAGGTCCTGCGTCAACGGCGCGTTTTCGTGGCCGGCGAACACCATGACGCCCGACAGCAGCCGGGCCACCGGTGGATCTCCCCCGACCTTTGTGAGCAGCGGACGCTCCAGTCCAACCTGGCGATGGTTGGGCGGAAGGTTGTGACGTTCGTCGAACTCCGATATTTCATGCTGCGACGCACCATTGCCGGTTTCGAGCCGGTGCAGGGTGGAACGAGCCATCATCACGAAGTCGCCCAAGGCGAGTTCGACTCGTTGCGATGGACTGACCAACGCGCACCGGCCGGCGATGACGTAGTGGAACGGCACGCCGGCTGCGTGGGGGATGCCTAACGACACATCGCCGCCGAGGCGTAGGTCGGCCACGAAGGACGTGCGAGCCCGAATCGTTGCCAGCACCTGGGACAGCAGGTCCATTGGACTATCTCACCCCTTTTTTGGACGCAGCGAACCTTCGCGTCCAGCAAACCTTGTGACACTATGCCTCCCATACAACACAGGGCGCATAATCAGCGCACTGGCTCTGATGGGACGAAACCGTGGTGCGCTATCTCGAAAGTTGCCGGTGCCTGGCCGCGCATGGGGGTGAGACTACCCAGAGGCCCGTTGCGCGCATGCTTCTTGGCCAATCACCGCTGCCATGCCGGTCAGAGCACAGGGACTGTGCTCGGTATCTGCGGTCACAGTCCATCCGGCCTGGCGCTCCGAGGGGGGCACGAAGGCGATCCGATCCGATGACCCGGCGCCAGGGCTCCGTCCGGTCTTGGGCAGGCGGTGCCGGAAGTGCCGACACTCCAGTTTGTTCAGTATAGGGGGGGTCGCGTGCAACTGCTCACCTACAAAGACGCCGCCGGGTGCTTTCGAGCGGGCGTCAAGCTCGACCAGGGCATCTTCGATGCTGAGGCGCTGGTTCGGCGAACGGATTGTGCGACCATCATCTCGATGCTGCAGGACTGGAGCACCATCGAGCCGTTGCTGATGGAACGCGTCAGCGACGGTGCCCACGAAGGGCTGCCGCCGGTCGAGATGACAGCTCTTGGTCCCCCAGTGTTGTATCCTGGCGCGATCTACTGCG